>DASPKH010000369.1:0-8450 GCA_035628175.1 Patescibacteria group bacterium | reverse complement strand
GCTCAATTCTTTGTTCACCCTGTGAATAAAATCGCTTACTCTGAAAAACTTTTCGTCCGGTAATATCACTTACTTCAATAATTGCATCGGCACCGATAGGCATATTCCATGATACCTCTGCTGTGTTGCTCATTGGTTGTGGAAACACCCTGTTAATTGATAATTGAGGCAGTCGGCCCATTATTTCTTCAACTGAAGTAGTTATTGCTGAGGACATGTATACTCCCCCATGAGCTGAATCCTGCACACCTGCTATAATGCGAATACCATTCTCATTACCCGAAAGATTAGGTATGGTAATAGTTCTCACCTTTGAGTTAGCTGGAATTCCAGAGCTATGATTTTCCCAGTTTTCGCCCTGGCTGCCACTTACCCATACACCGGTTGAATCACCGGCTGCCGCCAAGTAATATTGATTTGTAGGGTGCTCGGCTATGGCCCAGATCCGTGCGTTAGGTGCTCCGACTTTACGCCATGTACGTCCTGTATCAAGAGATTTATAAATTCCGTATCCTTTTGAAGCTGTAATACTAATAATTGAGTCAGTACCTGCATACACAATATTCGCGTTATGACGTGAGGCTAAAACACTGAGAACGCGAAGATTTTCTAATCCATTAGTATTTACTGTGAATGTTTTTCCACTATCAGAAGAGATCCGAACCCCGCTAAACTGATCAGCAATAAAGACGCGGGATGGATCAATGGGTGAAACGGAAATATCTCGGGCGAGAGCATTTACAGATTCGCCGGGGCCAGAAGAACAGTCATCAGTAAAAATGCTCTGAGAGGAGCGTAAAGAAGAACTTTTATTCGCTGCAATCGCATATACCCTATTCCCACCGGACTGAAGCCTGATAAAAGCATTGTTTGGACAACGCTCCGTTACGTCCCAAGTTTGTCCGGCATCTGTAGACACTAAAATTCCGCCTTCATTTTCAAATCGAGCTGTAGCTGCCAGCCAAGTGTTTGGATTTGAAGGTAATTGAAGGAAATCCCGGATAGAAAAAGTATCCAACCGTACATCACTAAATGTCTGCCCCATATCATTACTTATACGATACCCCCTGCTTAGACCAGCACCAGTATAATACATTATACTGCCAAAACTGTACTCTTCATAAATGGGTGGTAGATTATCACCTGCTACAACTATTGTATTAGCAGAATTACCGGGAATAAAAATTTTATTAACATATCTTTCCGGATAATTTAATTTTGTCCATGTTTGTGCAGTAGCCCCTGAAAAAGCAAAGAACAAACTAATTGCCAAAGTAATGGCTTTTTTTCTACAAATTCCCTCAAATAATATATTCTTTTTCATATCACCTCTAGAATGGTAAAAGGTTATTCTGGATCAACAATGCATAAAACAGCATTTTTTTCAACAGCCTGTCCCTCAGAAATTGTCATATTTTTTATAATTCCATTCATTGGTGATTTAATGATATTTTCCATTTTCATTGCCTCAAGAATAAATAGATTTTCCCCTTTCTTTACAGACTGACCATTTTTTATGTAAATTCCTTTGATCAATCCTGGCATTGGAGCTGCCACTTTCATGCTACTGACCTTTACCTGCGAAGTAGTTTTTAACAGGTGCTGATAAAATGCTTCCCTGTCAGTTGATGTTTTTAAAACATATGTATATCCACGAAGTGAAACAAAGACATTCCCTTTTACATCTGAACGGCATATTACAGGAATTTTTTGTCCGTCTTTTTCAGCATAAATTACAAACGGGTTGGATTCGTCGCGGAATAACGAAATATGTTCAGTAAGACCGGAATTTTCAATCTTCGCATCATTTCCATGCAGTTCTACCTTTACTGGTACTTCTGAAGGAAAAAATTCAGCATTTACACAAACTGTTGTTACCATAGGAATAGTTAATGAGGTGATATAAGATAAATTTTAATAAATTGCCATTAACAGATGTACGTATTTATGCAAAAATATTAAACTATTCATAGCTTCACCAGTATTTTGTTCCCTGATATTTTTTTCTACATTTTTTCCTATAGTCATACTTTTTAAACAATGAAAGTTTTCCTTTTAGTTCTAATAATCCCCTTTATATTTTTTATAAATACAGATACATTTGCTCAGAAAACTGCTGAACGCTATTCCCTAGTAAAAGCATGGTTTAGTGGGGATTTTACGTCTGAAACTGTAGAAGATTATGGTTTTGAGGCAGAACATAGCATTATCAGGCCAGACAATTATATTGAAGGCGCTATTTCTGAGCGATGCGTTCAGATCCTTCAAAAAAGACAGGTTCAAACCGAGATCATTATCCCTGACCTATCCCTTTTTTACAAAGAACGCGCAAAAAAAGATGAGTTATTTTTAAAAGATTTTGCCAAAAATAAAACCTTGGCAGGTTCAACAATACCACGTAATTTTTCTCTTGGATCAATGGCGGGATTCTACACATTAGAGGAAATAGGCCAGGTGTTTTCATCAATGCGTCAGAAATTTCCAGAATTAGTGTCTGAACCGATAAAAATAGGTACAAGTATTGAAGGAAGAAATATTAATGCTTACAGATTCAGCACACCAATCTTTACAAATTCAAAACACGAAGTGCTGTATACAGCACTGCACCACGCTCGTGAGCCCGGGGGTGTAACGACCTTGGTATATTTCCTTTGGGATATTCTTGAGCGTTATACTAAGGGCGATCCTGAGGCCGTGTTTCTTATGGAAAAACGTGAACTATATGTCGTGCCAGTGATCAATCCTGATGGGTATGCTTATAATCAACAAACAAACCCTGATGGTGGTGGCATGTGGCGAAAAAACCGCCGGAAGGTCTCACAGGAAGCATGGGGAATAGACCTCAACAGAAACTACGGTCCCCAGGAGTCATGGGATGCCCCCGTAAATGGATCCTCAGTTAATCCTGTTTCTGAAACTTATCGTGGCAGTGCGCCTTTTTCGGAACCAGAAACGCAGGCAATCCGAGATTTCTGCCGTAGCCATAATTTTAAGAATGCACTAAATTACCATACGTATGGTGGATTACTTATTTATCCATTTGCCACGAAACAAACGGAAACACCAGATTCAATAATATTCAGAGGTTTAGCTGCAGAATTTATAAAAATTAATAAATATGCGGCTGGCACAGGTATTCAAACCGTAGGCTATAACGTAAGGGGTGACTCTGATGAATGGATGTACCTTAGTGATCCGCAAAAATCAAAAATTTTCGCGATGACACCGGAGGCGGGTACAATTATTGATGGTTTCTGGCCACGCCCCGAGCGCATTATCCCGATTGCTCAGGAAAATCTCCATATGAATTACCAGCTGGCATGGAGCGCAGGTGTCAATATTCGCCCTCAACATATCTCATCTCAGCATTCAGATATATCTATTGATTTCTCAAATATCGGTATTCTCACTTCAACTGATTCTATTGAGATTTCTGTTGCTTCGCTCCATCCGCTAGTATTTCTTGGAGTACCTGTGAAAAAGATTGCTCCACTTTCAAACAGGGAAATTGATATTGTCACAATTCCTTTTCAGCTGGCCAATGGTTTTAAAAACGGCGACCGAGTAAAAATAACCGTTGCGATATTGCAGGAGAACGTTCGACGCGTAGACACAATGGAAGTACAGCTTTATAAAAGCACTGTTAGGCCGCTTTTCTCAGGTGAAAATAATGGTTCCTGGAATACAGGATTATCATGGGCAGTAGTGACGGATCACTTTGGGGTTCGATCATTCACAGATAGTCCTGATGAGCGATATGACAACCTCACAAGCAATTACCTTACCTTTAATCAGCTACTGCCTCTTACAGGAATTAACCGTGCCACCCTTCGTTTTAAAACGCGCTGGAGTATTGAGTCCAATGGTGACTTCGCTGTTGTGGAGGTATCCGCAGATGGTGGTAATTCATGGAAAACGATTAAAACTTCACGGATGAAACGTGGTATTGGCCTGCCTGGTACACGTCAAGAAATAAATTCCTTTGGATTTGATGGGAATTTCCCTGAATGGATCCTGCAGGAAGCATCTCTCGATGAATTTACAGGTAAAAATATTAATGTGCGCTTTGGCATGCTCAGTGACGACGCCGGTATTTTTGACGGTTGGTATTTAGCAGATATTGACTTGATAACATATGAGACCACAACCGGAATGTACGCAGATGCTGCTTTAAAGGAAGCACTTACTGTTTTCCCGAATCCGGTAGATATAAATACCAAATTGACAATCACAAATCCTTTTAAAAACGAATCTCCTGTCGAACTACGCATTGTCAATATTCTTGGGGAAATTGTTTTTAAAAGTGAGAATTTTTTCAAAAACCCATCCGGGAAATTATTTTTACACGATCAGGCTCCTGGGGTTTACCAGATCATCCTTCGCCAGGGTTCGAAGGAAATTTCAGGAAGATTAGTGATTCAATAGGTTCGATCTTTAAAAAGAACAACCCCGTGAAAAATTTTCTCACGGGGTTGTTGTTTAATCCTTATTCATCTTCAAGTTCTTCATCGAGTTCAACGGGGGATTCAAATACTTCCGTGTAATCCGGTCCTTTTAAAAGCCGTGTATACAGTTCCTCGTACTGTGGAACGATAAGGTCAATACCAAACTTCTCCTCTGCCCGTTTCCGTGATTCCGCGCTAAAAATCTGCCATTTTTTCTTATTTGTCAGTAGGTCGGTAACATACTTTGCCATGCGTGTTACATCGCCAAATTCTGCAACATAACCTGTTTCCCCGTGGGCGACAACCTCAGGGATCCCACCAACGCTTGAGCCAACAACAGGCATTCCGCAACTCATAGCCTCAAGAGCTGATAGACCAAAGCTTTCTGACTGGCTTGGCAAAAGAAAAACATCACCTGCTGAGAGAATTTCCGGCAAGGCATTTTGTTTTCCAAGGAAGGTGATGTGATCAGCCACGTTGAGTTCCCGTGAAAGCCTCTCGCATTCTGTTCTGTCCGGCCCATCGCCAACGAGGATCAGTCGTGTATTAGGCACCGATGGCAATACTTCCGCCAGAATACGTATTGTATCCTGGACGCGTTTAACTGGCCTGAAATTTGATGTGTGAATCAGGAGATTTTCGCCGTTTGGTGCAAGGCGTTTTCGAATACACTCGCTGTTGCCGCGTTTATACAGATCAAGATCAATGAAGTTTGTGATCACTTCAATATCTTTGCTTGTATTGAAAAGCGTTTTTGTTTTGTCAGCAAGATGATTTGAAACGGCTGTCACTGCATCAGATTCATCAAGCGAAAATTTCACTAATGGCTGATATGTGGGTTCCAGCCCGACAAGAGTAATGTCTGTACCATGCAGCGTTGTCACAAGCTTAACATCATTTTTCTGATGGAGCACCTGCTTTGCGAGATAGCCACTCATTGCGTGTGGAATTGCATAATGAACATGCAGAATATCCAACTTTTCGTATTTTGCTACGTCAATGATCTTTCCTGAAAGGGCCAGTGTGTAGAGTGGAAATTCAAAAAGCGGATAAGCAGGCATTTCAACTTCATGAAAAAAAACATTTTCCTGAAAGCTGTCAAGCCGCATCGGCATGGCATACGTGATAAAATGGACTTTATGGCCGCGTTTTGCAAGCGATTTGCCGAGTTCCGTGGCCACAACGCCCGAACCGCCATAGGTAGGGTAACAAACAATAGCAATATTCATACGAAAATATCAGACTCCGGTTGGAAAGAGAAATTCAAAAATGAGCCAGGAAATAAGCCCGTCCGTTGATACATATTTTACAATTCAGTCGCCTTTGCGCACCGAGATCAAGATCAAAGGTTCGCGTTTTATTGGATCTGCAATTCCCTCTACGAATAAGGAAATTGCAACTGTAGCGCTTGAAAGCATCCGTAAAGAGTTCTTTGACGCGACACACAACTGTTTCGCGTATCGATTTGGTGCCCAGGGCCTAGAATTTCGCACTGCTGACGATGGAGAGCCAAATGGTTCTGCTGGAAAACCTATCCTATTTTCTATACAGAAAGCGCAGGTGAGCGATATTCTCGTCGTTGTCACCCGGTACTTCGGCGGTACAAAACTTGGTATCGGCGGACTTGCCCGCGCATATAGCGAATCGGCAACTGACGTATTAAGCAAGTGCGAAATTGTACCCGTACACCGCACCACAGCCGTAAAAGTTTTCTGCACGTATGAGGATGTCAATGTCGTAAAGCAGCTTATCGAAAAAAGCTCGATACACTTTGAGCAAAATTACATGGACGCAGTGGAATTTACAGCATTTATTCCGCAGTCACAGGTGGAAAATTTTACAAATTCGATAACTTCTTTCACAAATGCGCGTGCCGGAACGATAATTCTCAGTGAAAAGGGTTTTTAAAAAAAATTTCATCTTGGTTTCAATTTATAGTACTACAGCGTTCAAAAAAAATGCTTTTGCATGCTATTACAATCTGCTTCTGACCACTGCTCTTCTCTTTTTATTCTGTTCAACTTACGCTTTATCGATTGCTGCAACACCGGATTCATCAGGAATTTTCATCGCTGAAACAGATATTGTCACCAATGGTGAAATATCCACTCTCCCGCTTTTTAAAACTCTCACCCTGCGCGAGGAAACGTCATATGTCGAAAAGAATTTTTTAAAAGTAGTTTCCGAAGACAGCTTGGCCATTTTGGAATATGCCAGAAAGGAAGGTTTTCACTTTAGCAGACTTTTTGTTGTAAAAACAGGCAAACCGGATTTTTTAAAAGTGACCTTCCGGCTTGACGAACGTTCGCAGGTTCGTTTTAAAGATATCATTGTTGCAGGTGCAGAAAATCTTTTTGATAATACTTTCTTGCAGAGCATAGCCAACAATTTTCATAATGAGGCATACACATCGCAAAATATTTCACGACTTCTGGAAGAGCTTGTTAGCGAAACTGAAAAGTTAGGTTATCCGTATGCCTCAGCCCAGATCGAAAATGTCGTTATTGATTCTTTTTTTACGGCCGGGCTCACCGTTTCGCTACATCCAGGGCAGCGCGCACTTTTAAAAGAGGTTCGTATTACTGGCAACTCTCAGACTGACAGCGTCGTCATTGTGCGCCTCGCTGATATTCCCTTCGATGAATATTATTCAGTGCAAACGGCCGAAGCGATAGCGCGACGGCTGAAGCGCACAGGTATTTTTTTAAAAGTGGAAACACCAGAGCCGTATATCACGGAAAGTGATGCAGCGGGCTTGCTGATAAACGTAACAGAAGGCTCGGCTAATTCAATAGACGGCATTTTGGGTTATGCGAGCGCAGACGGTGGAAATTCCGGGGGCGTTGCCGGTTTTGTGAACATCAGATTTTTAAATCTTTTTGGATCAGCACGGCGTTTTAATTTCAGATTTTTAAAAGACCAGACACAATCACAGGAGATCGAGGCGGGATATCGCGAGCCGCTTTTTTTTTCACTGCCGTTTTCGCTAGGCGCCGAATATTTTCAAAGACACCAGGACTCCACATATACACGCAGCCGTTTTACTGTACTTTCGCAATTTAATCTTGGCGATTTTCTATACGGCGGAGTTTCGGGGTTTCTGCATTCAATTTCCCCTTCAGCAGTAAACATTCTCGGCTTCACGGTTTTTAGAACCTCTGAAGTCGGGCTTCGCGGTGAAATCTCTTACGATAGCCGCGACAATTTCATCAATCCAACCGACGGTGTTTTCTACGTAGCAAATCTTTCCACGTCGCGCAAAAGCATTTTCGGGCCGCAGCGATTCGTGGATTCTTTAAAACCGCAGCTCATCACGCAGCGCCGCGCAACAGAACTAAAAGCTTCCGTTTTCCACTCATTTTTGAAAAAACAAACTGCTGTCCTGCACCTGAATTTCACTCAGCTTGCAGGCGATGAACTAGAGGAAAGCGAGCTGTTTCGCATTGGCGGCCGAGAGAACCTACGAGGCTATACGGAAAACCAGTTTGTGACGCAGCAGGCGTTCTGGGGTGGAGCGGAATATAGGTTACTCCTGACTGAGCGGTCGTTTGTCGGAGTCTTCTTTGATGCGGGGAATCTTGCATCGCCAAACTTTTTAAAAAGATTTTCCATAGATTATCCTGACCTGCTTTACGGCTACGGGCTGAATGGTCAGATCGAAACACCGCTGGGGTTGCTCCTGCTGACTATCGCCCTTGGACGCGGCGATTCATTCCAGCAGGCGAAAGTTAGCGTTGGCCTCAGAACAGATTTTTAAAAACTGTTTTTAAAGCGGCACAAAACTCTGTAATTTTGCTTTTTTAAAAAACTCAACAAAAAAGGACATACACCATGGAAATGCCAACAAGCACTGATAAAAACGACTATGAAATCCTTATCCGCAAGCGTGGCGACGGCGACTACGCTTCCTACTGCCCGCAGCTAGCGCACATGATCAAAGGCACAGAGCATGTAGAAGTTGAAGATGCTATGAAAGAATATGTGCTGAAATACATTGAAGAACTA
>DASPKH010000368.1:0-15131 GCA_035628175.1 Patescibacteria group bacterium | reverse complement strand
ACTGGAATATAAATATCTTTTATCAAATGGTATCGAAGCTTTTGCGGCTTATGATTTTAAATTAATTGGTGTAGAGGATACTTATGTGGGAACAAATGCCTGGCAGGCTGGGGTAAAATTATACCAATTTAAAGAGCGGGTAAACCGGCACGAAGTTCAGGATTCACCAGCGCTCACCCTCAATATCTACGGCTATCACGGGCGCAGCATGCACGGCATGTTTTACAAAGAGCGGGATTCGTATATCGGGACAGGATTTCAGTTTTTGTTTTAAAAACCGGTTTTAAAAACTTTTTAAAAAGGATTCACCATGAAAAACATCATCAATCAGCAGGACAGAGCTGATATCATCGCGCGAATCCAAAAGCTGACGCCCGACAGCAAAGCGCAGTGGGGCAAAATGAATGCAGGCGAGGCGCTTTGCCACCTCAACGACCAGTTGCGGCTTGCCCTTGGGCAAAAGTCTGTTACCGGTACAGGAAACTTTTTTACAAAAAAGATTTTAAAAAACCTGATCCTCTGGGGAATGCCTGCGCCAAAAGGCAAAGCCAAAACGCATCCAGACCTAGCACAGGAATTCGGTGGCACAAAGCCAACGACATTTGAAGCTGACAGGAAATCGTTGATTGACAACATCGAAGGGCTTGCAGCAAAGCCGGAAGATTCCGAATGGAAGCCAAACCCGATTTTTGGGAAATTGTCGAAAAAGGAGTGGGGTAGAATGGCGTACACGCATATAGATCACCATTTGAAACAATTTAACGCTTAAAAGCTCTTTTAAAAACTTGATTACATTGTCATTCCCGCGCAGGCGGGAATCCATGCGTCAGATAGGTTGACTCCAGTTTCTTTTAAAAGCGTTATTGCATTATCCACAAATGAGAAGATAAATTCCCGCCTGCGCAGGAATGATAATTATAGTAATTTGTAATTTTAAAAAATCACTTTTATATTCTTTTAAATACCAGAAATCATGGCTATTGCTTGCGGAATAGTAGGTTTGCCGAATGTCGGGAAATCCACACTTTTTAATGCGCTGACGTCGAATGAGGCCGAGGCGGCGAATTATCCTTTTTGTACGATAGACCCGAATGTGGGGATCGTGAATGTGCCTGACCCGCGTTTAAAAGTGCTGTCGGAAATGTATAAAACCAAAAGCGAAGTGCCGACAACAGTGGAATTCGTGGACATCGCGGGACTTGTGAAAGGCGCAGCTCAGGGAGAAGGTTTGGGTAACCAGTTTTTGCAGCACATTCGCCAGGTGGATGCTGTTGCGCACGTGGTTCGCTGCTTCCAGGATGAAAACGTAGTGCATGTGAGCGGCGGTGTAAATCCGCTTCAAGATATTGAAATCATCGAGACTGAACTGCTTTTAAAAGATGTGGAGTCAGTCGAAAAACGTATTGATAATCTGAACAAACGCGTTCGCGCAAATGATAAAGATGCGAAGGAAGAAGTAGAAATTTTGAGCGCGCTGCGTGACCACATGAATGCCGGAAAGCAGGCCCGCCAGTTTGAGCGCGACGAAAAAGCTGATACTGTGATTAAAGGCAGTCAGTTTTTAACGGACAAGCCGCTGATGTATATTGCTAATACCGACGAAGAAGGCGCGAAGAATGGGAACGCGCTGATTGACGCAGTTCGTGAATATGCAAAAAAAGATAATGCTATTGTGGTGCCGATTTGCGCTAAAATTGAAGCGGAAATTGCGCTTTTAGAACCGGAAGACCGCGAGATGTTCTTGGCTGACCTTGGAATGGAAGAGCCGGGTTTACATAAGGTGATTCGCGAGGCGTATCGTTTGCTTGGACTCATCACGTATTTTACAGCAGGCGTGAAGGAGTGCCGCGCGTGGACAGTGAAAAAAGGCTCTACAGCTCCGCAGGCAGCGGGTGTAATCCATACTGATTTTGAAAAAGGATTTATACGCGCGGAGGTAACGAAGTTTGATGATATCAAGCGTTTGGGTAGCGAGCAGGCAGTAAAAGAAGCCGGATTGTATAAAGTGGAAGGGAAGGAGTATATCGTGCAGGATGGCGATATTATGTATTTCAGGTTTAATGTGTAGTAAAGCTTTAAAATTTGCTTTTAAAAATAAAAGCCGTTGGAGAAATACATCTCCAGCGGCTTTCTTTTTAAAAGAATCTGCTTTAAAATTCTTTTAAAACTTAATCTTAAAACTCAATTGAAATATACTTTCTGCTTTGTAAGAGGAGCTACCCAGACTTGTGGCACTTTGGCTTTACGCATACGATGTGAAAATACCTTTTCAATGGACACATAGCCAAGGCTTGCTACACAAAGCCAAACGATCTGCGCAAGCGGTGAATATGCAACTCCGAGTACGACGGAGATAACGAAAAATAGGACTATTATTATACCGTGCATGACGTTCACTTTTATAAAGAAATTTTTAAAAAGAAATTACAGATGCTTTTGAATTCAACAGTCAAATATACAGAATAGTTTCTAAAAATGAATAAAAATTAATACGAATGAAATTCTTTTTTCATTTAAGGAGAGGGATGCCGTGATCTTCTTTTTTGAATAAAGAATACTAAGTCATTGTATGAAAAGAAGGATAGAAGCTAAAAAGTTCACTTTTCAATATTAAATCTTAATGTTGCTCTATTTTTAAATTGGGAGAATGCAATGGAATGTGTATCTTACGGTAAATCTCCTGTAATTTTACTTTTTTACAAGTATGGCTACATTCTTAAAAAAAATCTACCTTTCAGTAATTATTATATTTTGTTGTCTTCAAATAGCAAATGCCCAGCTCCATGGTGAACATTACCCGGTAACGGGGTGTGGCTTCGATGCAGTGCACCAGTCATTTTTAAGAAACAGCGCTGAAGCCATGCTTATACACAAAAAGACAGAGGCGGCAATTGAGGTAATAAGCGGTATTCTTGCCCAAAAATCTGGCTATGCAGAAGGACGTAGACAGGAGGAAGTTCTAATTTCAGTTCCGGTAGTAATCCATGTAATTCATAATGGCGGTCCTGAAAATATCAGTGATGAACAGATAAAGCAGGGCCTGCAGGATCTCAATGATGCTTTTAAAAATAATGGTTTATTCTATAGTGAAGCAGGTGTGAATGTAGGAATAGAGTTCTGCCTTGCCCAGCAGGATGAAAATGGAGCATTTACTACGGGCGTTAACCGGTTTCGTTCGGGTTTTACAAATGTAACGCTGGAAACACAGGATCTGACTTTAAAAGCCTTATCACGGTGGGATCCTTTGAAGTATATCAATATATGGATTGTAAAAGAAGTTGTTTCAACCTCGGCTGGTACAGGTGTTTCAGGATATGCCTATTATCCGTCTTCCCACGGCCGCCCTTCTGATGGGATAGTGATAGAGTCGAAATATTTCGGTACATCGGATGATAATTCCAAGGTTATTATTCATGAAGCAGGTCATTACCTTGGGCTATATCACACATTTGAAGGCGGGTGTGGCAATAATAATTGCCTTCAGGATGGCGATAAAGTATGCGATACACCCCCGGATGCTTCTACAGCACTATATCAGTGCTCAGTACCGGTAAATACATGTACAACCGATGTAGATGATAGGTCTGCAAATAATCCTTTTAGATCAGATCAGAATGACCTAATTACAAATTATATGGATTATGGCGATGCGAGATGCCAGACCGCTTTTACACAGGGGCAGAAAGAACGTATGATAGCAGTACTGCTCACTACCAGAAAGAGCCTGCTAGAATCAAAAGCCTGCCAGTCGGTGTGCAAGAAGGTAATTACTGCAGGCTTTACGGTACCGGCTGGGACAATGCAGGTACAACAGCCGATCTTCATTGTCAATACAACAACAGGTGCTTCACGGTATGAATGGTATATCGATGATCAGTTGATGTTTAATACAAGGGATATTGCTCAGATTTCATTTGCCGAAGAGGGTCGCCATACAATTCGCCTGGTCGCCTCAAATGATGAGGAAGCGTGCACAAAAGAAACAAAAAAAACTATTGATATTGTCTGCCCTGTCACCGCTTCCTTTACAGCAAGCAAAAAAAGCATTATGCCCGGCGATTATGTAGTATTTAAAAACTTTTCCTCGGGAGCAGCATCATATGTCTGGATGATTGATGGTGTGGAAACAAAAACGACAAATGACTTTGACTACACTTTTGTCAATGCAGGCACCTATAGTGTTGGTCTTATAGCAAGAGGCCAATTGTGCTCTGACACCGCTTATATCACTATCAGAGTCGGCACTTGCATTTCGAAAAGGGGCAATATCTGGCAATTTGGGAACGGAGCCGGTCTAGACTTTACTTTGGATACACCAAAGGAGATACCTGGAATGCTTACGAAAGAAAGCTGGGAGGGATGTTCCTCAATTTGTGATCGGGATGGGAAACTCCTTTTCGCTACTGATGGCAAAACTGTGTGGACTGCCAGTGGGTCTATTATGCCTGATGGTACCGGACTTATGGGCCGTTCTTCGGCAGCTCAGTCATCTCTTATTGTTCCCATGCCAGAGAGTGAACATCTCTATTACATCTTTACGGTTGATGGTTGGGAGGCGAGTCCTGAGCCTCTTTCACAGGGTTTACGATACACGGTGATTGACATGCGGCTCAATAATGGGCGTGGTGCAGTAATTAGAGATCAGAAGAATATACTGCTTCATACCCCGGTGACAGAGCAGCTCGGTGGTGTGATGCATTGCAATGGGAAAGATGTTTGGGTAATGACCCATGATTGGGGTTCTGACGAATTCCTGGCATATCTGGTTACCAAAAATGGCGTAACAATATCACCGGTTGTTTCAAAAATTGGCGCTGAATATAAACCCATCCAGGGTGAATTTCCCCTTTCTCATTCCATTGCCACATTGAAATTTGCTCACCATGGCAGGAAGCTTGCCGCTGGACTTTACCAGCGTGATATTATGCAGCTTTTTGATTTTAATAATACTACGGGGATTCTCACAAATCCCCAGACGTATTCAATTCGTAATGCTTATGGACTTGAATTCTCTCCTGATATATCAAAATTATACGTTTCTTCATTCGATGATAGAAGTATATATCAGGTGGTACTTGGGAAAAATACCCTTACAGACACAATCAGAGTAATCTGGAGTGAAAAATCGGGTGCTAATACCGGAGGCTCGCTCCAGTTGGCACCAAATGGAAAGATTTATTATGCCGGGGGTCGGGGATTTGGGGGCAACACCCGTTATGCACGGAGGCTGGGCGTTATCAACGCTCCAAATGAATCAGGAATACTATGTGGATATAATGATGTCGGAATTGTTTTAAACGGTGGTCAAAATAATTCCGGGCTTCCAAATTTTGTACAGAGTATATTCTTCGAAGGAAAACCTGAACTGACGGGGCCAACCGAACTGTGTGCCGGCGCTGAAAATATAACTTATTCGGCAGCTTCTCTTGAGTGTACCAGCGAAACATCTTTCCAGTGGGAATTTAAAGGTGACCTTGTAGTTAAGGAGCAAAATGGAAATATCGTAAGAGTATCGTTTTCAAAACCTGGCGAGTACAAGGTGATTGTGAAAAAGACAGGCCGGTGTGGAGAGAGTCGCGACACTTTAACTGTAGGTGTTTTTACACCTAAAATGTTAAGTCTGGGTAATGATATTTCTCTATGTCTTGGTAGTCAGATAAAGATCAGTGCTGACACAGGATTTGTCTCTTATGAATGGCAGAATGGCTTTAAAGGCAGGACTTTAACTATTACTGAACCGGGGATGTATTGGGTAAGGGCAACCTCTAAAGGCGGGTGTGTTTCAATGGATACAATCCAGGTTTTTAAGGCATCCAATGCTCCTGTTTTAACAATAAGTGACCGTGACACAATGGAGTTCTGCAATGGTTCTGTGGCTCTTCTTCAGGCAGCTGACGGATTTCGGGAATACCGCTGGCAGGATGGGTTTGATGGTAGGGTATATACAGCTTTTGCACCGGGGAAATATTCCGTCATTGCCACTGATTTCTGCGGGCGGACATATGCAAGCAGCATTTACCTCCAACAGACTTTTAAAACAATTACTACTAATGAAAACAGTACTATCTGCCCCGGTGATTCAATTCAGCTGTTTGCTAATACAGATGAGCAGGTGGTCTGGTCACCTTTTGATGGTTTGAGCGATCCTTTTAGCAAAACTCCCTATGCAAAACCCGGCTCCACAACTACATACACAGTTTCCACTCTTGGCAGTAAATGTAGAGCCAATGGCCTCGTCACGGTGTCTGTAGCAGAAAAACTTCCTTTATCATTTCATTTCCAAAGTCATGTTGCAGAGCCTGGTGTAAAAGGCTTATCAATACCTGTAATTACGAAAACGCCTGGCCCTCTGCCTTTTACTTTAAAAAATGTTGTTGTTGAAATGGAATACGATCCATCAATTCTCCAGCCTGCTTCGGCAACACGAGGCAATCTTTCGGTTGTTTCTAGATTCGGGAAACATTTTATCAGAATACACTTTGCCTCTATGACTATCAGCCGTCCTGAGCAGACGGCATTTTATATCTATGCGGATGTACTGGCAGGCGATACAACTCTTATGCCACTAGTTTTTGAAAATATTATGTTGGATAATGGTTGTATCGAGATAGCTAACAGGGGCTCAGGCCAGCTTACTGTTACCACATGTAATATTGACCAAAGACAGGCCGAATTTAATGAGCAGGTGTATATATCACTCTTACCCAACCCTGCAGGAAACGAAACGGAACTAACAGTGTCTATTATGGAGTCAGGTAACCATACTATTGGGATGTATGATGTGCTGGGAAAAAAAGTGTGGGAAGAAAAATTTAACAGTGTGAACTTGCCCTTCTCAAAGAAGATTCAATTAAATCTTTTGGCTTTCCCCGAAGGAAGTTATCAAGTTGTGCTGCAAACTCCGACAATTACGAGATCAGCACGCCTGAATATTGTACGGTAAGGCTCAGGCCTCATCTATTTCTATTAGAAATTATCAGATCTTCAGCTCCGATAGTTAAAGAGAAATTCTGCTATTTGGGTAAGCGTTTTAAAATCGGAGACCCGAGCTGCGTGCTGTAAATTTTTTAAAGGATTTAATTGTGGGGAAGGTTCGAATGAAACTGATGACAGTATCTCTTCTATCATGGTAATATCTTGTACTTCAACAGCGTCAGCAAGAGCTGATGAGAATTTTTCCGGCAGGCTAAGAATAGCCTTTGAAACTTCTTCCAGGGATACTTCGCCGCCAGAATTATGTGGTATCTCATCATTTTTGAATATATAATTTATTCCTATATGCGATGCAATAATATCTAAAAGCTCCTTTTCCTGAAAAGGCTTTTGGAGAAAACTATTAAATTCGCTATCCTGACTATTGTTGTGCGCTGCTTCATTTCCTGCTGTAACTGCGATGATGCAGGTATTTTTGGCTTCTGGCATTTTGCGGATAAGGCGTGCTGTATTGCGTCCATCAAGCAAGGGCATAAAGATATCCATCATGATAATATCCGGACGAAATTCTTTGACTATGTCAAGAGCCGAACCACCATCAGAGGCTTCACGGCACAGAAAACCTAACGGCTCAAGTATATTCCGTGCAATACTTCGGTTAGTTTCCAGATCGTCGACGATCAGCACCCGTACATGAGGCCTATTCACTATACCAATGACAGGATTGATATCCTTTTTTACATTATTGTCCGAATACTGAAGTACTTTCATTTCCACTTCAAACGTAAATGTCGAACCCTCACCCGGAACACTTTCTACGCTGATTGTACCATTCATAAGCTGTGCAATTTTCCGTGAAATGGCAAGTCCAAGGCCTGAACCCTCGCTAAACGTACCGCTTGTTTGCCGGAATGGTTCGAAAATATTCTCATGTTCTTCAGCCGGAATACCTCTTCCTGTATCTTTTACGGAAAAATAAACCCGGGTATTTCCTGAGAGCATATCTTTATTTGGGCGCACATCGGCATAGACTGAGATATGCCCGCTTGTCGTGAATTTTATCGCATTGCTCAGTAAATTGATCAGCACCTGACGTAAGCGTTTTGCATCTGTATAGACTATTTGGGGAAATAAAGCTGAGTGACTAACAGACAACTGGAGATTCTTCTGTCGTGCCGGCAGGTTAAACATATTATGGAGGTCTGACAGCAAGGCGTGCAGATCTACATCATCAAAAAATAATTCCATCCGGCCGGATTCAATCTTGGAAATGTCGAGAACATCATTAATCATATCCAAAAGATGATTCCCGCTTTTATACATAGTTTCAATATATCCCTGCTGCCGCTGAGGAATTGACCCATCCTTTTTTAAAATCTGCGCAAACCCTAATATTGCGTTGAGAGGTGTCCTCAGTTCGTGCGACATGCTGGAAAGAAACGTTGACTTTGCCTTATTTGCAATTTCAGCATTTTCCTTGGCTACTTCCAGCTCGAGATTTTTCCGGCTTAGCTCTTCAGTCAAATTTTGTAAATTTTCTGTATAGATACGCTGTTGCGTAATATCTTCTACTGTTGCTACCACATACATTGGCTTGCCGGATGCTGAGCGGACAATAGAGGCCGCTACGCGTCCCCATATAATATCTCCGTTTTTTCGGATATAGCGCTTTTCAAAACGGAAGTAATTAGTGTCGCCTTCTACAAGGGTGGCAAAAAGTTTCTGGCTGGTATGAATATCATCATTATGGGTAAAGTCCGTGATGTGCATGAAGCTTAGCTCTTCTCCCGAATAGCCAAGGATATTTTCAAATGATGGATTTGTTTTTAAAATGTAACCGGAAATACTTACCAATACTATCCCAATACCAGCAGTTTCGAATATAGCCCGGAACCGCTCTTCATTTTCACGAATAGTTTCTTCTGCAACCACACGCTCAGTAATATCACTTATCATAGTAATGGCAAACTGGACATTTCCTTTACTGTCGCGTACAAGCGAAGTAATGAGGTTGCCCCAGATAATTTCACCATTTTTCCTGATTAAACGTTGATCCCGTTGTTCAGTAATTCCACTATCCAATGCCTCCAGTTGTTGCAGGAAATTTTCCTGATCGTCAGGATGAAGAATATCAGGAAGCGCTACATGCATCAGTTCTTCACCGGTATAGCCCAGCATAGTTTCCATCATGCGGTTGCTGTCCAGGGTCTGCCAGTGTATATCTGTGATCCACATGCCAGTTGCCGAATTTTCAAAGATATTCCTGAGCATTTCCTCGGAATGTCGGATTCGCATTTCTGCTTCTTTTTGCTGTGTTACGTCTACAGCCATTCCACCCACAAATAATTCACCTTTATGATCTTTTAAAGGAAATTTATGAGTGAGATAATACTGACGTTTGCCTGATTTCCCAAGAGAATGGAGGAATTCACGCGCTATGCCTGTTTTTAAAACAAGCTCATCCGACTGGCTTAAAAGAACTGCATCTTCTTTCGAAAGCCATTCGAAATCCGTTTTTAAAAGAATTGAATCTCCATCGTCATTAAATGCCTTCTCAAGTGACTTATTGATATATACATACCGTCCCTGTGCATCCTTGATAAATGCCATGTGCGGTATATTATCCATAAACGCACGGAAACGCTCTTCGCTGTAGCGTAGGAAATTTTCAGCATTCTTCCTGTCGGTAATATCTCGAACTATAAAGAGTAGGTTTTCAATAAAACCACTACCATCATGCTCCGGGATGATATTCACCTGGTAGAAGCGTTTGCCGTGAATCGTATCTGCTTCAAATTCCACCGATTCTTCTTGCCCTGTTCTAAAAACGCGTTTCGCACGTTTATTCCAAAGATGAGCAATGCCAGGAGCCATCCCAAGTTCTTCATTCGTCCTGCCGATTATTCGGTGAATCGGGATACTTGTCAGGCCTTCAATTGCCTTATTTATGTAGGAATACCGTAGCTCTCTATCGCAGCGGACAATCAGGTCAGGCGTATTTTCAAGCAGAGTTCGGAGTTCGCGCTCACGCTTTGAAAGGGATTGTACTGCATTATTCTTTTCATTGGCAAGGCGGATCTCCCGAAGTGTTGTAGCCAGCTGGCGGGATACCTCATTAAAAGCCGAAATCTCAAATGGTGTAAGCGACTTCAGTTCCTGTGAACCGATTGATAAAATACCAATAAGATAATTATCATAGCGGGTAGGAAAATATGCTACAGACCGAGTACCACGCGTTTTAAAATCCTCCAATACATTTGCAAGCCGCTCATCATTATACGCATCTTCGATAATAAGGGGCACATTTTTTTTAAAGGCCGTTAGTATCCCGGGAACGACATTCAGGTCAATTTTCCGGCCAAGCATCTTCTCCGCTTCTGGTGGAAAATTTATAAAAAAATCTAGCGACTGCATTCCTGTACGCTCATCCAGCGTAGTATAGCTAATGCGTAAACCCGGAAAGTACTCTTTTAAACTTTCAAGAACATATCTGATAATTACTTCTGCAGGCTTATTTGCAGCGCGCATCTCCATTATTGCATTTAGGAGTTCCAGCCGAATATTGCCTTGCATAAGCTGGTTTTCAAAGTCCTTTCGTTTTGAGATATCCCGTACTATGGCGATGATTTTGATTATATCACCTGAAATCTCATCACGTATTACTTTTGCTGTGGCTTCTACCCATACGTAATCGCCATTCTTTTTTCGTAGCCTGTAGGGCGTTACTATTTTCAGGTCATCACTTTTTAAAAGCTCCTCATGTGCCTGGCCTACAGCCGCAATATCGTCAGGATGGATGTAGTCGTATGCTGACATTCCGCGAAATTCTTCTGAGGAATATCCAAGTATTGTTTTACAGGCTGGGGAAACATATGTACAGGTAAGATCAGGTTCATGAACGGCGATTATATCCGTTGAATTTTCAATAATAAGAATAGCATCGCCTGGATTATAAATAGGGTCATAATCGGAAAGTTCATTCTCGCTCACAATATTATTGACTTCAGAGAGAAACTTTTTAAAAGTATCATCTTGAGGTAATATCTCCTTATAGGAATTTATAATATGCTGAAGCGATTTCCGGTACATTGTTTTTGGTGGTAAGGCGCTTTGGTTATTCGATTTAGAAAGTAAGGGAAAATAATAAGACTTTGCCAACTAACCAAATTATTATTCACGTTTTTAAAAATTTTTAAAAAAAAGGAGCATACTTTTTTAAGCATGCTCCTGATTGTAAAAACAAGTTTTTTTTAAGAACTAGATATTGCCGTTTGGCTCATCGCTGCCATTCGCACGCGGGTCGCCACGACGCTCTTCACGTTGTTCGTGTTGTGGCTCACGGCGATCGCCACCACGATTATCATCACGACGACGATCATCATCTCGGCGTCTGTCGTCTCCGCCTCTGCGGTCGTCGCGACGGTCACGGTCGTATCCGCCACGTCTGTCATCGCTGCCACGGCGGTCACGGTCATATCCACCGCCACCACGTCTGTCGCGGTCTCCATTTCCACCGCGTCTGTCGCCACCGCCTTCGCGTGGAGGGCGTGGCCCTGTATCGTCGGTTACGCCTTCAGGTCTTTCTAAAAGCGCTTTACGGCTTAGACGGAATTTACCGTCAGACTGAATTTCAATCAGCTTTACTTCAACTTTATCACCAGCTTTTAAAATGTCACCCGGATTTTCAGTTCTTTCCCACGCGAATTGAGAAATGTGAAGCAACCCTTTTTGTTTTGGCAAAAATTCTACAATCGCACCTAAACCTTCGCGAACTTCTTTTACCGTCGCAGTATACACATCACCAACTTCCGGCTTGCGTGTAAGGGCATTAATCATCTTAATTGCCGCTTCGGCAGCTTCTGTCGACGTAGCCGCGATGACAACTTTTCCATCATCTTCGATATTGATTTCAGCACCGGTTTCTTTCACAATTCCACGAATTGTTTCGCCACCTGAACCAATCACAGCACCAATTGCTTCAACCGGAATCATGATAGTCGTGAGACGTGGAGCGAATTGAGAAAGCTCCTCATTTGGCTGGCTGATGGTTTCATTCATCACATTTAAAATGTGCTGACGGCCCTCATGTGCCTGGTAAAGCGCTGTTTTGATTGTTTCGATTGACAACCCTTCAATTTTCATGTCCATCTGGCAAGCAGTAATACCGTCTTTTGTACCGGCAACTTTAAAATCCATATCGCCAAGATGGTCTTCGTCGCCAAGGATATCGCTCAGGATTGCCACGCGGTCGCCTTCTTTAATTAGTCCCATTGCAATACCTGCAACGGGTTTTTTCATTGGAACACCGGCGTGCATCAGGGCTAAGCTGCCCGCACAAACAGTTGCCATTGAAGAAGAACCGTTTGATTCCAAAATATCAGAAACGACGCGAATTGTATAAGGGAATTCCTCACGAGTCGGAATCATTTCTTTTAAAGAGCGCTCAGCAAGATTTCCGTGGCCGATTTCGCGGCGCGACGTTCCTGTCATACGGCCAACTTCGCCTGTAGAATACGGCGGGAAGTTATAGTGGAGCATATAATTCAGCTCATATGTCGGTAGCAAGCCGTCAATCATCTGCTCGTCATCCTTCGTCCCAAGCGTTACCGTTGTCAAGCTCTGCGTTTCTCCACGTGTGAAGAGCGCCGAACCATGCGGACGCGGCAATACACCGATTTCACAGGTAATAGGGCGGACGGTTGTGGTATCGCGGCCATCAAGACGAATATTGTCATTCAAAATCATCTCGCGCATCTCAGTTTTCTCGATGTCGCCGACGATTTTATCAACGATTTTGTCAAAGTTTGCGCCGATAAATTCTTCCCTTTCTGCAAATTCTGATTGTACCTGCTCAAGCGCAAATGCTTTGATTTCCTTGCGGAATGCCGAGCGAACGTCTTTCGATGTTCCTTTGCGGATGTGCTCACGCACTTTCTCCGTAATTCCACCAGCGATTGCTTCGCGAAGTTCTGAATATTCTTCAGTTTCTTTCACTTCACGCTTTTCAACTGGCACAAGCGCCATTAATTCACGCTGAAGGCCATTTAAACGCTTTACCTCATCATGGCCGAATTCAAGCGCTTTCATGAAATCTTCTTCAGAAATTTCTTTTGAAGAACCTTCCACCATTACAATCGAGGCGTCTGTTCCTGCAACTGTCATGTCGATATCAGCATCTTTGAGTTCGGAATGTGTTGGGTTTACGATGAATTCACCATTTACACGCGCAACGCGAACTTCAGAAATCGGCCCTTTAAAAGGAATATTCGAAATCATAAGAGCAGCGGAGGCGCCAACAACTGCCAGCATATCCGGATCATTTTCCTGGTCAGCTGAGAAAACTGTTGCAACGATTTGCGTTTCGTGACGCCAGTTTTTCGGGAACATCGGGCGGCATGGGCGATCAATCAGGCGCGCTGTTAAAATTTCCTTTTCAGAAGGGCGGGCTTCACGTTTTAAAAATCCACCGGGAATTTTCCCGGCAGCGCCCATTTTTTCGCGGTATTCTACTGTCAACGGAAGGAAGTCAACCGTTGCAGGATTGGTAGAAGCGCACGCCGTAACGAGCACCATCGTATCGCCGCAGCGTACCATCACGGCGCCGTCAGCGAGTTTTGCAAAACGTCCCGTTTCAAGCGAGTATGTTTTGCCGTTCATTTCGAGGGAAACTGTATGCATAATTGCCTTTTAAAAACTGTAAAAAAAATACTTTTTAAAACAGCAATTACAGTTTTTACGCTTCAGAAAGGTGAGTTGTGTCTGTCACCCTGAGCAGAAGGAAACGTATGAATTTCGCTCTGCTCAGGATGACCAGTCATAAATTTTTAAAGACTTTTTAAAAGTTTTTAAAAACTCTGCCTGTGTCGTGTCTTTAGCGGAAATTTTGTAATTGCAAGGGACAAACACTCGCCTTTAAAAGCACAACGGCGCTTTTGTTTAAAAGCGCCGCGGTGATTTGAATTTATTTACGAAGCGAGAGTGCTGCGATAACTTCCCGGTAGCGGGTAATGTCATTATTTTGCAGATACGTCAACAGGCGGCGGCGCTTGCTCACTAAGCGAAGTAGCCCGCGGCGGCTATGGTGGTCTTTCTTGTGAATGGCCAAGTGGCCAGACAGCGCATTGATGTGTTCGGTAAGCAGAGCAATTTGTGCTTCTGGTTTGCCAGTATTCTTGGCCGAACCGCCAAACTGCTGTATGATTTCTGCTTTACGCTCGTTTGAAATCATGGAATCAACTCCTGATATAAAAAATGTAAACTCTTTTAAAAACTTTCTAAAAGATATAGACGGCAAATTTACGGATTTTTCTGGGAATTATTGCTATGAATTTTGATTTCTCGCTTCAGATTCCTTTAAAAGCTCTTCACAAATCCTTTTATCATTTGCAATCTCTTTTAAAAGCGGCTCCACACCATCATATTTCCGTTCCTCGCGAATATAATGCAGGAACGAAACACTCAATTCGCGGTCGTACAAATCACCGTCAAAATCAAAATAATTCACCTCAAGCGTCGGTTCCGTTTCATCCGTAAACGTCGGTCGTGTGCCGAGATTCGCCATGCCGTATTTTAAAACGCCATCAATTTGCGAAGAAACCCAGTACACACCATTTTTCGGCATCAGCTTATGCGAATCACGAATCTGAAAATTCGCCGTTGGAATGCCTAAAGTGCGACCTCGTTTGTGCCCGTGAACAACCTTCCCGCGAACAAAATAGCTGTAGCCCAGCATCTCATTCGCGCGTGCGAGATTTCCCTCTTTTAAAGCCGCGCGGATTTTTGTGCTGCTGATGATAATATCTTCAGCGTGGGAGAGAGGCGGCATTTTCTCAACGTCAAAGCCCAGCTTCGCGCCAAGTTTTTTTAAAATCTCGTCGCTGCCTTCGCGATTGCGCCCAAACATGTGGTCGTAGCCAACGAGAATCTTTTTTAAACCAATTTTTTTAACAAGATATTGCGTGATAAAATCTTCCGGTGACGTCCGTGAAAATTCGTATGTGAAGGGAATGATCAGCACATTTGGCGCATTATATTTTTTAAAAACCTCGAGCCGCTCGGAAATCGTCGTCAAAAGCTGAATGGGTTCGCGCTCGGGTTTTAAAAGTACAATCTGTGGATGTGGGTCAAATGTCAGTACAATTGCGCGGCCGCCAATGCTTTCCGCGATTTCATACAGCCGTTTAAGCACGAACTGGTGG
>DASPKH010000367.1:0-13047 GCA_035628175.1 Patescibacteria group bacterium | reverse complement strand
CAGGATCGCAAATAGTACAAATTTTTTAAAAGAGTTCATCATTGGCTTTTTTTAAGGAACACTAATAATGTAGAGATTCCAGTGACAGCTATATAGATATAAAAAAGGCGTTGAAATCAACGCCTTAAAAAGAATTTGTTAGAGATTTTTACACTCTTGTTTTTAAAGAAGCAAGCAGGATCTTTTCACCATGGCTTTTTAAGGAAAGCTCTGCAGCCTCAAGAATAGCAACAACGTCACGGCCATCTTCGCCATTTGAGATTGGCTTTTCACCAGAGTTGATACAATCAATAAAATGTTGGATAATACCACCTAGAGCTTCACGGTTGCCGATTTGAGGCGCATACATATCACCAGCCCGGTACTGTACATTTACTTGGTATTGACCTTCTTTTGAGTTCAGGTCAACACCTTTATCGTATACGCGAACTTTCTCGCTGGTTTGCATATCATCATAATAAAGCATTTTTTTACTGCCGCCAATACAGATTGTACGGATCTTCACCGGCGACATCCAGTTTACATGAAAGTGGGCAATGATAGATTCCTCGTAGTAAACAGTGACATAAGCAATATTCTCGTAGTCATAATAATGCTTCATTCCAGTGGCTGATACTGCTAACGGCTTTGCACCAACGAGATAGTTAAGTATTGAGAGGTCATGCGGAGCCAAATCCCATACTACATTTACATCAGGCTGAAAAAGGCCGAGATTTGCGCGAACGGAGTCAAAATACATGACGTCGCCGATTTCGCCGGAATCAATAATCTCCTTCATTTTCTGTACTGCATCGGTAAAAAGGAAGGTATGATCAACCATAAGCACCCGGTTATTTCTTTCAGCGATCTGGACAAGCTCATCAGCTTGCGCCACCGTACGTGTAAATGGTTTTTCGATGAGGACATGTTTACCGTTTTCAAGTGCTTTTTTTGCAAAGTCGAAATGCGTAAAAACAGGTGTAGCAATCGCTATTGCCTGAACATCGTCTCTTTTTAAAAGTCTTTCTACATCAGTTTCAAGCTCTACTGTATGAAACTTTTGCTTTGCAAGAGCGAGGCGTTTTTCGTCACGGTCGCAGCATATTACATTTTCTACATCTTTTGAACTCAAAAAATTGCGGACCAAATTTGGCCCCCAGTATCCTAAACCAATTACGCCAACTTTCATATTTTTTTTAATTATTTACCGCCCCGGCCAAAGAGCATTACAGGTATTGTTTTTAGTAAAATTTGCAAATCTAGCCAGATAGAAATATTTTCAATATAATAAAAATCCAGAAGAACCATATCAGTAAAACTAATATTTATACGGTCAGAGATCTGCCAGAGGCCTGTACATCCAGGAGTAGCTGCGAGGCGTTTTTTCTGCCATTCGCTATACATTTCATATTCATATGGCACGGGCGGGCGAGGGCCGACGAGACTCATATCACCTTTTAAAACATTCCACAGCTGAGGCAATTCATCCAGACTTGTTTTGCGGAGAAACTTCCCTATTTTGGTAACACGCCGGATATTAATAATTTTCTCTGGCTCCTTTCCATTCATAAATTGGCTGTAGAGCTCTTTGCGGGAAACTGCATCATCATCCTCACCTGCTACAGTCATGCTACGGAATTTGTAAAAATTAAACTCCTTGCCTCCCTTTCCAATTCTCTTTTGTTTGTAAATTAATGGGCCTTTCGATGTAAAAAGCACAAGCATAGAAATAAGGGTGATAAACGGCAATAAAAGCAAAAGAGCAAGTGTAGTCAGGACAATATCAAAGAACCTTTTTAAAAGAATTGTTATTCGGTTATTCCTTGCACCTACAAACCGTACAACAGGAACGCCCGTATATTCTTCCACATTCCACTTTTCCAGAACAATATTATAGATATCAGAAGCAACATCCACCTGCTTACCTAA
This sequence comes from Patescibacteria group bacterium, assembly GCA_035628175.1. Taxonomy (GTDB): domain Bacteria; phylum Bacteroidota; class Ignavibacteria; order Kapaibacteriales; family DASPKH01; genus DASPKH01. The sequence continues at coordinate 11,139 of DASPKH010000367.1, read as the reverse complement.
AAGGGTACATTTTTCCGCTATATCAATTAACTCCTCAGCTTCAATTGTATCAGTTGCAATAAGAAAACTATCAAGATGGTATTTTGACGAAACAGATAGCAGATCAGTCGTGGTGCCAATAGTGTAGTAGTTTTCAATAATATTAGTTTCCACTGGCCTAATATCACTTATAACTCCTACTACCTGTAAATCATGGTTCAGTCCGTAGATTATTTGCGAAGCAATTCTTTGTGCCTTTTCGCCTGTGCCGATAATAGCAGTTCTTCGTTTATATTTTTCTTTTAAAACTTCTACAGACCAAAGCAGATTAAAGATAATGAGCCGCCATACGATCAATAATAGAAGCGCTCCACCAAATAAAAGTATAACAGCGAGCCGGCTATCAATCCAATAGCTGGGGCGAATAAAGAAGCTCACAATACTAAAAGCAATAACAGCATATACCATACTTTGCAGCAGCAGGACAATTTGTCTACTTTTTGTTGTAATAACCTGCGCTTTATACAGATTATGATACTGCATGATTACTCCCCAGCCCATGCCAATTAAAGCAAAGGTCAGAATTCCCATTAACATATCTGCGCTATTATCCACAGCACTTGTTAGCGGGCGGAATTGAAGGGCTATCAGGCATGATAATATCATGCAACAATAGTCACCAATTGCCAGAACATATTTATAGCGAGGGAGTGAGGCAAATTCCATAGTTATCGTTTCTAGTTCAGCAAAGAAATCTTATTATCTTTAAAAAGATATCTTCGTCCCTTACTATCAGAGACCTCATCCCCTTTACTAAAATCAAGGCGCTCGCCTTCCATTGAAACCCAACCACACACTTTTGCTGGATTCCCATACACAAGAGCAAAATCCGGGACATCTTTTGTCACTACCGAGCCAGCTCCAATCATACAAAATTGCCCCAACACAGTGCCACATATTATTGTAGCATTTGCACCAATTGATGAACCACGCTTGATAGTTGTTGATACTAGATGGAATTCAGATGAGATCGATTTTGTCCGTGGAACCATGTCATTCGTAAATGTAGCATAAGGCCCAACAAAGACATCGCTCTCCAGTTTTACACCGTCCCAGATTGCTACACCATTTTTAATAGTACAATTATCACCAACGATAGCTCCAGACTCAACAAAAGAGTGCTCGCCAATATTACAGTTTTTCCCGACTGTTGCATTCTTCATAACGTGAGCGTAAGCCCAAATTCGGGTTCCCTCGCCCACCTCGCTCTCACACATAGCTTTCTCATGTACAAAGTAGCCTTTTTTATCACTCATAGTTCTATCAAGTAAGGTTGTTTTCTTTAAAATTTATTTCCCTATCCTGACTTATTTTTTTCCTGATTATATCAAGACAGTTCTCTAAATTTAACAGGCTCTCTTCGGGATAAATACTTTTAAAATATTGCGCCCAAGGGTAGCGTAGGCCATGCTTTACAGAAAAGAACTTATCCACTCGCGCAAATATTCTTGCGGGATCCCCTGCAACACAATAGATATCGGGTACATTGGATCGTACTACACTTGCAGCGGCTACAAAGCTGCCCATCCCAATTGTAATTCCAGGCAATAAAAGCGAATTTGTAGCAATTACAGCCATATCTTTTATAGTAATACCCTCACAGATATTAGAAGGGGGGAAAGGATCATTAGTAAATTGCACACGTGGAAAAAACCATACAAAATCTCCTATCACAGAATCCTTTGCAATATGTACCTCTGTGTGCATTTTAACATAATTACCTATTATACAGTCTCCTTCTATATCAGCGTTGGTTCCGATCTGAAGATGGGAACCTGCATGGGTGTTCTCCCTAACTAATACTCCATGACCGGTAACTAGCTTCCGACCGAACTTTGAACCTTCATAGAAAATACTATGACTACGAATATACGAATCAGAACCTATTATAAGTTTATTTTCTTTTGCTAGCTTTGTCGGATACCCCAAAATACAATTGTCTTCTATAACACAATTATCACCAATTTCAACATTATCATGGATAGTAGTAAAATTCCCTATCTTTACATTTTGTCCGATCTTCGCGTTTTTTGAAATTATATTCATCTGTAATTAACTCCGAGTCTTTTTCATTCGTTCAGTAATATCAAGAGAATCGGCAAATATAATCTTTGAAGGTATCTTATATACTTCCAATTTATGAGCACAAAACCTGCGTATCTCTTCCCGTAGTAACGTTCTATCTGATCGGTCAGAATAAATCTTGGCGCCTAGAGTTTTACCAAGCAAAAAATTATCCTGTGCAAATACAGTAGCCGCATATACTCCATCTATTTCTAACAATATATCTTCAACTTCATTTCTTGAGACCTTATTTCCACCAACATTAATAAAATCTTCTTCACGGCCTTTGATACGGAAATATCCTTCATTTTCTTCTACTACATCATTTGTCTGAAACCACCCATCAACTGTAAAAGGACTTGGAGCATTAAGATATCCTATCATAAGTCCCTCGCTCTTAATTTCGAGTTTTCCATTAACCACTCTTGTTAGAAATTCCTTGCCGCCGATCTTCACCCAAGGGGAGGAATTATTCTGCGATTTTGATCGGAGGGTTCCAGTTTCGGTAGTACCGTACTTTTGCAGTAGCTTTATATCTGGAAAAATCTCAGCACATTTACTAAGAAGCGACTGAGGCATGTATTCAGCGCCATAGGTAATGTATTTTAATGATGAGAGATTATAGCGTTCGTATACTCTACCTAATAATAAAAGGCTTAGAAAACTTGGTGATGCCGGTAGAACCTCGACTGAAAACTTTTCAATTATGGAGCAGATCGTCTCAGGATTTCTTTTGTCAGGAATAACTAAAGTGCCTGCATTATAGAGGGTGTAAAATAATGTATCTAAGCCCCCAATATGATCTATTCTCAGAAGTGCAAGAGTACGAAACGTATAGCGCTTTACAAGGAACTTGCGAAGAAATCTTTCAGTGTCATGCAAAGCTGCTTTAGGCGCACCTGAAGATCCGGAAGTAAATATTATTATTCCTGAATGCAGCCTGCTTTGTAGCTGCTGTATCAGTCTATGCGAAGAGCAATAGTCTGTACAGTCGATAGTAATATTCTCATTTTCTACAGAAAGAATTTGCTGTGCCCCTGCAATTTCAGCGTATCGTTCAGAGATTTCTTTGCTCATCTCTGATGCAAGTGCAACGATATTTCTCCTTTTTAGTAACGCAATCAACAAAGCTATTGATTTTGGTGAGAAATCTATTGAAATTAGTACTACTCCTCCTTGAGGAATATTATTTAATGTAAGAAAAATCTCGCATCTATGGATTTCTTCAACCAGCCGCTGATAGGTGAATATCTCCTGCTGCCAAACCAAGGCATTGTCTTGGCTATGAAGTTTAAAAATTTCCTCAAGCTTATTGAGAAGCATTATACTCCACCTAAGTATATTACTTGACCAGTAATAAAGCTACTTTCCTGCCGAATAAAAAAATCAATTACGTTTACTATATCTTCGAAGTTACCGAGCCTTTTAATAGCCTGTCTCCCTATTAATCTCTCAATTTTTTCCTTAGGTACGGAATTAATGAGATCTGTTTTTACCGGAGTAGACCCTACAGCATTAATAGTAATTCCAAGGTCTGCAAATTCACGAGCAAGGATCTCTGTTAGATTAACTACTGCTGCTTTTGAGGACGCATATAGGGCCTCACCTTCAAGCTTTAGTGGGGTTGCAACTGTAGCCATATTAACTATCCTCCCTGTTTTCCTTTTTTGCATGAGTTTTGCTGCTTCACGACAAAAAAGAAATGTGCCTATCACATTTGTTTCATAAATTCGTTTAGCAGTGATGAGAGGTGTTAACAGTGCATGGTTCATAGATGCTATGCCTGCATTGTTTATTAAAACATCAACGTATTCAAACTGATTTCTTATCGTTCTAAACATATCTTTTACTGCCTTTTCATCTGAGACATCAAGACAAAAATGCATGTAATCATTCGAACTAAAATCAGACTCTTCACGACTACAGCCAATAACAAAAAAACCCTTTTGTACATAGTACTCAACACAGTACCGACCGATTCCCTTTCGTGTACCGGTAATCAGCATTACCGGCTTCTTATTCATTATTACCCTCAGACAAAATATCTATAATATATTCTTGGAGAGTGGCAATACTTCTAAATGGGCTGTTTTTTTGTGAAACAGCTTTTTCACTTGCAATAGTCACTATTCCACCTGTCTTTTCCTCAAGATTCTGCTCTAAGATAGCCAAAAACTGTACAAGTCCAAGGGAATCCAACGATCCACTATCACCATATAATGCTGTATCTTGCTCAATCTTTATTGAAAAACTTTTTTCAAATTCACTTATTGAATTTTGGATAACTGTAGTAATCTCTTCTCTATTCAACATAAATTACCGTGATATTATTTTTGTAAAGTCATATTGTTAGACTTATACCAAGCCGACAATAGAATATTCAATATATTATTCTAAACAAACTAGTCAATTTACAAAATAGATTCTACACCAGTAATTGATGTAGAATCTATTTTGCTGTAGATGATATTTTCCTACTTCTTTAATTTTTTTTTAAACAGCTGCTACTGAATTATATTCTTTCAAAGATGTGTTTTGAACAAAAAATTTCTTAATAGTATTTGCTACATATTGAATTTGTTCCTCTGTCATCTCAGGAAACATTGGAAGTGAAAGGCAATGTGAAGCTAATTTTTCGGTAACAGGAAAATCTCCTTCTTTATACCCAAGATTTTTAAAACATTCCTGCATGTGCAATGGCAGCGGATAATGTAGCCCTGTTGCCACACCATTCTCATTTAAAAAGCTCTGGAGCTCATCACGCTTCTCAGTCTGGATCACATAAAGGTGATAGACATGCTTTGCATATGGCATTTCAGCAGGAAGAGTAATTTCGGAAATATCCCCAAGTAGTTGACGGTATTTTTCAGCTATAGCCCTACGCTTTTCAGTCCACTCAGCGATATGGTTCATTTTAACACCAAGAACTGCTCCCTGGAGTGCTTCCATTCGATAGTTATGTCCTAGTACTTCATGGTAGTATTTTTTTACAGAACCGTGCTCTCGATAACGCTTGACCTTTTCATTAAGCTCGTCGCTGTTCGTGGTTACAGCACCACCTTCGCCGTAAGCGCCAAGATTTTTTCCGGGATAGAAACTAAAAGAGCAAATATCACCCAGCCCACCGATCTTATTACCCTTATATTCTGCGAGATGTGCCTGCGCAGCATCCTCTACCAAAGCTATATTGTGACGTTTTGCAATTTCACGAAGTGAATCGAGGTCAGCCGGCTGTCCATAAAGATGTACAGCTACAATTGCTTTCGTCTTTGAAGTAATCTTCTCTTCTGCTTTTGAAGGGTCAATATTATAGCTGTCAGCTTCGCAATCTACAAAAACTGGTGTTGCACCACAGAGAGTAGCACCCCATGCCGTCGCAATAAAAGTATTGGCAGGAATAATGACCTCATCACCATGCCCAACTCCAAGAGCCCAAAGCGCCAAATGATTTCCATCGGTACCTGAACTCACAGCAAGACAATGACTTACATCGTGAGCAGCAGCAAATCTCTCTTCAAAACTCTTTACCTTTGGGCCTAATATGTATGCTGTATTATCCAAGACCTCTTCTATTTCACGTAATATTTGTTCTTTAAGGGGTAGATAGTTAGCTTTTAGATCAAGAAATGGGACTTGCATGATAGTACAATGATTTTTTTAAGTTAAATTCGAAAAAAATAATTTCTAAAATACTAAATTCTTTTGATACATTGATTAGGTATATCACTTGGATTCAATATTTTCAATAAAACCAATTATCTGGGGTAGCGGGTAATTTCCCTCATACCTATATTCTTCAGGAAATTGCTTTTTAAAAAAAGTAATTGTTGCGGTCTGTTGTGGATCTTCTATAAAGTTAAGTTTCCCCTGTTTTTCTAAGTAGGTATCAACACCAGGCCGTTCACCCGTAAAAATACTGTAGGTTGGAGTTTTTAAAAGGGCCGCTTCTCTATTCATTGTGCCACCGCCAGAGATCACCATATCAGCCCAATACAACAACTGGAGACCCGGGAGCGCCTTCTCGGCAATTTTTATATTGCTAATTTGATGTAAGGTGATAAACTCCTGAAGAAACTTTCGATCAACGCTAGTACGCGGTGTAATTAAGCCGATAATATCCTTATTTCGACCTATTTTCTCCAGGATTTTTTTTAGAATATCCTCGCTGAGAGTATCATGGTAATTTGACGTCATACTAGAGGGTCGAATCACGACGAGTATTTTGTCTTCGTCAATACCAAGTGATCTGCGGAAGGAGGGATCGGGAGTGAAGTCAGGAAGGTATATATTTTCTTTTAATCCTCTGTATTTTATTATTTTTTGCAGCGGTAGTTTTGCTTTTAAAAGTATTTCATCTGTCAAAATATCCGGGCAAGCCATGGCTGTAACGCATCTTTTAAAAATTTGCATCTCCGTCCACTCATAATCAAAGAGCAGCAGTTTCGGGATTCCTTTCAGTTTACATGCGATAGATTGTGCGCGTGAACCATGGCTAACAGCCACATCCGGTTTAAAATTGGCAACGGCTTTCCCCAAATCATTTGCCCGTTGAAAAACATTGAGAACTTTCTTTATTTTGCTTTTGCCAGCGTGCTCTCCAACTTTTTTAAAAGGGATCCCTGACCTCTCAAGCAGCTCAATCGTTTGTGCATACTCGCGCGTGGTAACGAAGACTAAATGGCCCCGCTTCTCCAGTTCGCGTATGATCGGTAGAAATAGTGGTACGTGTGGCGAATTATCAATATCAATCCAAACGCGCATGTGCTGTTTCATTATCTTTTACAGTGTACAGTACCTTACTCAAACCCAGGAATGTCCATGCTACTGACCACCGCATATATATTACATTATTTTTAAAAGTCTTTTTTATCTGATACGCAACCGATCCATCGGCATTCTGCATATTTTCAATTATCCATTTGGCAGTTTTTAAGGCCTGCACCATATCGCCAAACTGCGAAAGCGTAATCAGCGATTGTGCGCAAGCTGTAGCATCTATTGGATAGAGCGAATTGTCATAATATTTCGGGATTTCTCCGTGTTCAAAAAAATTGGCGCGGTAATACTTCCATCCTTTTTCTTTGATATTTTTAAAAGAGTTATCCCCCGTCATCTTCTCATATTCGTCGAGGCAATCCAGTACATATCCGGTATGAAAATTATCAGCCCATGTGCGCGTGTCCCCTATGGAATAGGGCCACGAGCCATTTTCATGCTGATGGTTTGCCACAAAATTTGTCGTTTTGCGAGCAGTTTTCAAAAGCTCTTCATCCTTTGTAACCGAATACACTTGTGCCAAAAGCCGAGCGCCCTTCATCGTTGCATTCAGAACCACTTGCCGATCATTCGGAGAGTATGAAAAGCAGAAATCTCCACTTTCATCTTCCGTGCGGTTCAGGTCTTTTAAAACAAAATTACATGCACTTTTGCATAATTCAAACGCGCGTTCACTTTTTATAATCTCGTACGCCGTAAAAAGAGCGTTAGTAATAAACCCTGTGGCTACCACAGTAGGCGTATAGGCCTTAATAGTAGCATAGCGCGCCTGCCAGTCAAAATCGTATCCCCAGCACGCACCGTTGTACCCTTTCGACTGTAAGCGGTCAATCTCCTTAATACAGAATTCTGCCTGCTGTCGGAAGTAGGCTTTCTGTTCAGGAAGCGTTTTAAAAAGATAGGAATACGCCTGTAGGCAGAGTCCCAGAGTCACCGGATTATACCCCTTCTCAATGCCGAGCAGCGGGCGCAGATTCACCGGTAGGCGTTTTAAAACCTGCTGCGTTCCCAAACGTGGGATCTTCCAGGAATTTAAAACTGGGAGTTTAAAAAGTGGGGAAAGAAGCGCGTCGTACGGGTCATAACCGCGGAATTTCTCCTTTGTTATGAATTTTTCCGTTCTCAGTATGCTTTGTTTTAAAAATTCAGCTTCCAATCTTTTGTAAAATTTCCTGAATTAAAGAGAAACTACCTGTTTGGTTTTTAAAGACACAAGCGCTTTAAAAGTAAGCAATGTAGTGTCGTAGAGCGATTCAAATGAAATATTTGCTTTTTCCTTTCCGCTAGCCAGATTTACAAAATGCAGTACTTCTTCTGCATGGCCTTTGCCGCCGCTGTACGTTTTTTTATGTTTTTTGCCGCCGCTGTGCAGGTGTAATTCTTTAAAATTATTCATGATCGCAGCTTTTCCACCGCAGAATGCTTCGCAGTATTCTTTCTCGAGAGAATTATCACCATTTGCAAGATACAGAAGATTTCCAACAGAACCGTCATCATACGTAATAGCGATATTGACCGAATCATAATTTTCCACCTGTGAGTTTGCTGACTCGATTGCTGTGGCATAGACTGAGACCGGACGCGCTTCGGTAAGAAATTGCATACAATCAATAAAATGACAGCCTTCGCCGATGATCCTGCCGCCCTGTGAAGGCTCCTGTATCCAGCTTGATTTTGGTATAAATCCGGCATTCACGCGATAGGTAATCACAAATGGTTCCTGACGATTTTTAAAAAACTCCTTCATATCAACAAAGGGTTTCGAAAACCGCCTGTTGAAACCAACTAACAACGCTTGATCACTATGATTTTTAAAAACTTCTGTAATTTCAGCAAGCTGTTCTTCATTGATTGCCAGTGGTTTTTCAACAAAAACATGTTTCCCAGCTTTTAAAGCTTCGCCCACATAGCGTGCATGCGAGTCGTGGCGTGTGGCAATAAAAACAGTATTAATAGAATTATTTTTAAAAACTTCGGCAGCATCAGTGGCGCAGAATTCAAATTTGAACTTTTTCCCAACAGAGCTTGCATTTACAGGTTTCGACGTTACCACACCTTTTAAAGCTACACCAGCTTTCACAAGCGGAGGCAAAAGATTTGACTGTGCAAAATTACCTGCACCGATAAAACCAACGTTTAGAGCAGAGCTTTTTGAAACATTATTCGTTTTTAGATTTACTTTGTATTTTTTACGTTCAGCCTCAGATCTTTGAGGGTACGTAATTAAAACCCCAAGATATTTTTCTTGAATTTTCCCCGTGATCAGGTCATATGCTTTTAAAGCCTCAGCAATGTCAAAACGATGTGTGATGAGCGATTTCACATCAAGACGGCCATCAGCGATCAGCTCAAGTATGGCTTCGATATTGCGTCGCTCAGTCCAACGCACATACCCTATTGGATAATCCTGTCCACCTTCCTCGTAATTAGTATCATAACGTCCTGGCCCATATGAGCACGAGATAGTAAAGTCCAGTTCTTTTTCATAAAATGGCGAACGCGGGATATTCATATTCACCGCGCCCACGATTACGATCTTTGATTTTTTCCGGGCGTATTGAAGAGATAGCTCCAACGGCTCATTAGATTTTGTTGCTGCAGTAATTAGGACTGCGTCCGTTCCATATCCTTTTGTAAAGCTTTCTACAGTTTTGATAGAATCAAAGTTGCTAACCGCACATATATCACAACCGAGCTTTTTTGCAATTTCAAAGTTATTTTCGTTAATGTCGAGGCCGATTACTCGGCAGCCATTTGCTTTTAAAAGCTGTACCGTAATAAGCCCTAACAGCCCAAGGCCAATAACGGCAACATACTCGCCTAAACGCAGATCCGCTTGGCGCACACCCTGCATTGCGATTGCGCCAACCGTACCAAATGCAGCCTCTTCAAAGGAAACATTCTCCGGGATTTTTACAGAGAGATTTTTAGGGACAAAAGACATTTCCACGTGGTTAGCTCCGGCTCCACCGCAGGCGACGCGATCCCCAGGTTTAAATTCCGGTACTGATGATTCAAGAACAATTCCGGCTGAACTATAACCGAGCTCTTTATAATTGTCAAGGCGGGTTTTTACCTTCTCGTATGTGGCCATTACGCCATCACGCTTAGCTGCATCAATCACCTGTTTAACAAGGTCGGGACGTGATTTTGCTTTACCTATCATAGAGGCCTGTGCAGTTTCTACTGAACTTCGTTCAGTACCTGCGCTAATAAGCGAAGCAACGCTTTGAATAAGAACTCCACCACTTTTTAAACGTGGTGCAGGTAGATCCTCAACATACATTTCGCCTGTTTTTTGATATTGTATAACCTGAAGCATAGTCTTTTATTTTTTTAGAGATTTTTAAGAGTTTTGATCTGTCCATTTAGCAGCAGCATAACAGCCCCAAAGTGCATGTGCATAATCAGCTTCGCCTTTCTGATGTTTTTCTAACAAACTGAGTGGGTAGTTTGCTTTTAAAAAATCATTATGAGGCAATTTTTTGTCATCAAAAGTAGCACGAACTGAAGTATCTAATCCCGATTTCATCCATGCCCGTAGTGGAGTACCAAACGGAGCTTTAGGACGGTAAATAATCTCTTTCGGAATATACCGTTCAGCCGCTTTTTTTAAAAGATACTTTTGAATTTTCCCATTTATCTTATATTTATCTGGCAGGTGCGAAGCAAACTCTACAATATCCTTATCAATCAGAGGTGGACGACTTTCAAGAGATGCAGCCATTGATGCTTTATCTGAGTATAAAAGATTTAATCCCGGTAGAAAAAGTTTTGTATCAAGATAGGTCATTTGAGCTACTAAGGGTAGATGCCTAACTTTATCAGCAGTTTGGAAATACGTTTGTACTGGGTAAAGATCTTCGAAATTTGCTTTTAAAAATTTCTCGTGAACAAGTTCTGTAAATTCTTGCGGTGTAAAATATGCAAAGCCATATGCAAATGCAGCTAGTGGCTGAAGCTCCGCACTCCGCAGAAATCTCTTTGCCCACCTAATAAATTTCAGACCATGACCGCCAATTTCAACGGGTAGTGCCTTAATCAGTGGCTCAATCACTCCTTTTCTTGTAAACCCCGGTAATTTTTGGTATTGTGCAATCAACTGAGTAGCAAGATGCTTTCGATACCCGCCAAAAACTTCGTCACCCCCCATCCCGTTGAGGAGTACAGTAGTACCCTTTTCCTTTGCAGCCTTCGAAATAAGGTATGTATTGATAGCTGCCCCATCAGCAACGGGATCATCAAGATGCCAAAGCATTT
>DASPKH010000366.1:0-2384 GCA_035628175.1 Patescibacteria group bacterium | reverse complement strand
CCGATACAACGGGGACATCCGTACGCTTTTATCCGGATGACACGATTTTTAAAACGGTAGTTTTCCGTTTTGAAAAAGTGGCTGACCGTTTGCGCGAGCTTTCGTTTTTGAATCCTGATATTACGATTACGCTTCAGGATGAGCGCGAGGGTTTGAAGGAAGTGTATCACTCATCGGGCGGCCTCGTGGATTTCGTGCGTTATATTGACGCGCACACGATGGCGCTGATGAAGCCGATTTACATGTCGGGTTCGGGTATTGGTGATTCCGGTACGGAAACGCAGGTGGAAGTGTGCTTTGAGTATAATTCAAACTACACGGAAACGATGCTTTCGTATGTGAATAACATTAATACGGTTGAGGGCGGTACGCACGTGGCGGGCTTCCGTTCTGCGCTCACGAGAACGCTGAACCAGTACGCAACGGCGAATAAAGTAAATAACGATAAAATCCAGCTTACGGGCGAGGATTTTCGTGAAGGTCTGACAACGATTATTTCGGTGAAAGTTGCCGAACCACAGTTTGAAGGGCAAACGAAAACGAAGCTTGGAAACGGCGAGGTAGAAGGGATTGTCCGCTCGGTGACGAGTGAGCAATTGAGCATTTACCTTGACAGCAATCCGGCTGTAGCAAAACGCATTCTTGAAAAAGCTGTTTTGGCAGCGGAAGCACGAATTGCAGCGAAAAAATCACGCGAGCTTGTTCGCCGTAAAAACGTCTTGGAAGGTTCGACGCTTCCGGGCAAACTGGCTGATTGCTCCCTTACGACACCGGAAGATTGCGAAATCTACCTGGTCGAGGGAGATTCAGCGGGTGGTTCGGCAAAGCAGGCACGTGACAGACGTTCGCAGGCGATATTGCCGCTTAAAGGAAAAATCCTGAATGTGCACAAAGCACGTTTAACGAAAATCCTTGAAAATGAGGAGATTCGTACGATTCTGACGGCGCTTGGCGTTGGCTTTGGTGACGACTTCGATGCAAGCAAGGCGCGTTATGGCAAAATCATCCTGATGGCTGATGCTGACGTGGATGGTTCGCACATTCGCACACTGCTTTTGACCTTGTTTTTTATGTACATGCGTGATTTGATTACGACGGGCAAGCTGTATATTGCGCAGCCGCCGCTGTACAAACTGAAAAAAGGAAAGCAGGAGTACTACGCGTTTAACGATGCAGAGCGTGACGAAATTATCGCCCGTATCCGCAAAGACAAAAAAGGCGCTGCCGCTGAAGCAATCACAACTGAAGGCACTGACGACGTGCAGGAAAATGCAACGCCGGACGGCATTGTGATTTCACGCTTTAAAGGTCTTGGCGAGATGAACCCCGAGCAGCTCTGGAGCACAACCATGAACCCTGAAACGCGCACGCTTCAGCTGGTGACTATCGAAAACGCAACTGAAGCAACACGTATTTTTGAGACGCTGATGGGCGACGATGTTGCGCCGAGACGTGAATTCATTGAGCGCAATGCGCAGTATGTGAAGAATCTGGATGTGTAATTTTTAAAAGGATTTGCTTTTAAAAAGTTAAAGCCGTAGTTTTTAAAAACTGCGGCTTTTTTGTTTTAAAACTTTAAAAAACATGAAATTAGAACAAAGAGAATATCACTTTACAGCAGGCGATTTTGCCATGCAGGGAACAGTTACCATAGAGCTAAAAAGCGTGGGTGTACATCCTGTTTCGGTGCTGGTGATGAATTCTGATGGACGGATTAGCAACGATGCGGAAATTGTACTTTCACCCCCATACGTAGGCATAAAGCTTCAAAATGCCTTAGAAGGAAGCACAAAAGACTTGGTTCTTAAACCGAAATATGAGAAGTATAAAGTGATTGTCACGCTGCCAAATATTATAGAAAATTAGATAAAAACTCACTTCCTCTCATACCAAAGCTGCACCAGCCCCGACGGGAAGGTCACACTCTTTTTAAAAATGAGCCCCTGCTCCGGCAAACCATCTTTAAAAAGCCGGACGCCTGTGCCGACGAGATGCGGTATGACAGAAATTATCATGGAGTCTATCAGCGCGTCTTTTAAAAGCTCTGCCACCACGTCGCCGCCGCCATCGCAGTAAATATGCTTGCCGTCCTGCTGGCGCAGCGAGGCGATGAGATTTTTTAGCGAACCGTTATAAAACTCCACGTTCTCATCGCGGCCGGTTTTCGTGCGCGAGAGCACATAGCATTTTTTGTCTTTGTGCGGAAAGTCTATGCCGAAGGACAGCACTTTGTCATACGTTTTGCGGCCCCAGATGAGCGTGTCGACATTCTGCTGAAAGTCAGCGTAGCCGTAGTCTTCGCCAGGCGATTCCACGATAGAGAGGAAGTCAAGGTTGTCTTCGTCTTTTGCGATGTAGCCATCAAGGCTCATGGCGATGTAGAG
>DASPKH010000365.1:0-6130 GCA_035628175.1 Patescibacteria group bacterium | reverse complement strand
TCTTTTAAAAACGATGGCCGGAAAATTGCTGTTCTGGGTGATATGCGTGAACTGGGTGCTTCGGCTGAAGAAGAACATTCGGACGTTTTAAAAACAGCTTTTAAGGCTGCAGATTATGTATATTTAGCGGGCGACGAGTTTTTAAGAGCTTTTAAAAGTTTCGAAAGTAATGGCGCAGTGAATGTCCGCGCTTTTAAAAATAAGGGGGAACTTTTAGCAGAACTTTTAAAACTCGCTGAGCCGGGCGACGTGGTTTTGATAAAAGGATCACGTGGAATGAAAATGGAAGAAATTATTATAGAATTAAAAAACCAATTGGTTTTAAAAAGTTAATCAAAAAAATTATCACATTTTTTTATGAATAATTGATACGAAAAAGATGCTCTATCACCTCGCACTCTGGCTTGAGAAAATGTATCATCCGCCGGGTTTCGGCGTTTTCCAGTACGTCACATTTCGTGCAGCTGCGGCGACCATTACGGCGCTTCTCATTAGCTTTATCGCCGGACCACGCCTTATCAACGCTTTAAAAAACATGCAGCTTAGCGAGCAGGCAAAGCTGGAGCTTGAGCAGGTCGGCCTTCATGTAGCAAAAACAGGAACGCCAACTATGGGCGGACTGATTATTCTCCTTGCCTTGCTTTTACCAACAGCGCTATGGGCAAATGTGCAGAATATTTACGTAATCCTTATCCTGTTAACAACGGCATGGCTCGGCGTTCTTGGCTTTCTCGATGATTATTTAAAAGTAGTGAGAAAGTTGCGAAAAGGGCTGATTGGGCGCTATAAGATCATTGGGCAAATTTCTATCGGGTTAATTGTCGGCTGTACGATCTATTTTTATCCTGAACTCTTCTCAGCCGATTTTGAGCCTTTAAAAACTGTTACAACAGTTCCTTTTCAAAAGAATATCAACTTTGACTGGGGCTGGCTGTATATTCCTGCAGTTGTTTTTATCATGACGGCCACGTCGAATGCGGTGAATCTTACGGACGGAATTGACGGGTTGGCGATTGGCACAGTGGGGATTGTTGCGCTGGCAATTGGCGTGATCGCTTACGCTACGGGGAACGCATTCTTTGCTGATTATCTCAATATTATGCACCTGCGCGGTTCGGAGGAACTTGCTATTTTCTGTGCAGCGCTTGTCGGAGCGGCGCTTGGATTCCTGTGGTTCAATGCGTACCCGGCGCAGATATTTATGGGTGATACGGGTTCATTGGCCCTTGGCGGTGCCATCGGCGGTTTGTGCATCCTCATCAAAAAAGAGTTCTTAATTCCGATCCTCGGCGGGATTTTCTTCCTTGAGGCAATGACGGTGATCCTGCAGGTGATGTATTTTAAATACACGAAGAAAGTGGAAGGCGAAGGCCGCCGGTTATTCCGTGTAGCGCCGCTCCATCACCATTTTGAAAAGGAAGGCTGGCATGAGTCGAAGGTCGTGATGCGCTTTTACATTATTGCTATCATGCTTGCGATTTTCACGGTCACGACGTTTAAAATTAGGTAGATTAATCTTTGAAAATTGGATTTAAAAATAAAAAGGCGCTTTTAAAAGCGCCTTTTGTCGTTATAGATATTTGTGCAAGAAACTATTTAATCAAGTCAACTTCTTCGGCATTTAGTACTTCGTATGTTGAGCCATAACGATGCACAAACGCAATGATTTTCATGTGTTCGGGTTTCCAGTCTTTACCAGCAGGAATTGTGTATGTATAGTTTTTTGTAAATTTTGCGCCAGCAGCAATTGGTGCGGTAGAAAGCTGATCGCCCCAGGTGGAATTCACCGCGCCGCGAAGGACATGCATGTGGACGAAATCAGGAATTTCAGATGGTGTTTTGCTGTAATCCGTCTGTCGAGCTATAATACTGTCCTCGACAAGATATACAGCCAGGTAAGCATCAGGTTCAGCTGCTTTTAAAAACTCTGTGATAGCTTCAAGTGTGAGAGTCTTCGTCGCTTTATAAAATTCCGGCTTCAAGGAAATCCCGAGAACAGGTTCTTTTGCAAGCACTTCCTGTACTTTCGTACCCCATGCTGGATCCGGAGTAGCCTGTGTCTTTGTTGGATACCCGATTCGGCTAATCATGCCCTGAGGGAGTCCAGCACTTTCTAATCCAAAAAAGTTATCCAAAGCAGTACCAACTTCAGTTCTAAAATCATAGTCATTCTTATTGGGCTTGGGCTTTGCAAAAAAACCAACATGAACGCCCATTATTACGACGCGATTTTTGTATAAATCATAAAGTTCTTTAGCCTGATTTGCCGCACGGGGGCAATTGCCACAATAAAACCCTGTATAGTCCTCAATCAGCACCTTCTGCACATATTTCTGCGTGGTGTCAATCGGCGTATCTACACCTTCCTTATATGGCGCTTCCACAATATCGCACGAGGAAAATATCGCCGCTGCGAATAAAACAGGAAGAATTTTTTTCATATAAAAACCTTTTAAAAATGGTTTTAAAATTTCTTTAAAAAACTTTACTTTAAAACTCAACATTTAGAATTCACATTTGACATTTAACACATTAAAACGTACTTGTCACAGATAATTGTGCTCCGTTAGAAGCAGGTACCAAACGGCACACACCGCCGACGCAGAGAATCCCCGCGCGCTGCCGGCCCCAGCCCGCCTGGATGCGCGTGCCACCAAACGCATACGCCACAAGCGCCGTTCCGTAGTGGAATTGTTTGCCCGCATCAGGATTGCCGTAATTCCACTCGTCAAAAACGGTGAAGAACCAGTGTGGCGAGATCGTGTATTCCGCCATTGCAAACGCCCAGTTGCCCATGTCCTGCTTTGTGCTCAAATGCTGAAACTCGGTGCGGATAGCATTCTTTGACGAAAGCTTGTACGTCATGTCGAGGACAAAAATATTGGAATTCACTTGGCCATAGCCGCTCACACCTTCGATAATGTCTTTGTTGTAATGAAAGTTGATATATGTGAGCTGCGTTTTAAATTTCGGCGTCCACGTTTTTGAAATATCAATATTGAAATCCTGGAAGTACAAAACCTCGCCGAATTTTAAAAACTCGGAATCGTAGCGGAATTCATCAATGCGTGTCGTGTCGAGCGAATGTACTTTTGAAAAATTCGCAGTAATCGTCGTGCCATAGTCGCCGCCGAGCATTGTCTCCGGCGCGAATGTGTATGTACCCTCGAGCTGGTACCCAATCTCGCCGTTTGGTTGCGTAGCGTATGGATACAATGTCGGCAGACGGTATGTATGCTGGCGCGTCACCGGCGGCAGAAAATTCAACTGAAGATTTGTCACCTGCGCCGTCCTGTCGCTACGGAAATCCATATTGTCCGTTCTTTTAAATTCTGCTGTTAGACCAAATCCTGTTCCGGCGTACGTGCTGGAAAGGAATAGCGTATTTCCGGGATTGTACGAAAGTCTGTTTGTTGAAGAGGGATCATTGTATTTATACGCGTATTCGCCGTTAAGCGTCCATTCACCGATGCCAAGCGCTGTACGGCCTGCGAGCGCAAGGACGTTCTCAGGTAGCTTATATATCGGATCCTGATCCGTCTGATATTTACTTACAGCGCTTCCGCCGAGGCGCAGACGAACGATATCTGGCAGGAAATCAGGCGCAAACTCATTGAAATCAAATTCGCCGTCAAGCGCGCGAACAATCCCCGGCCCAAGCGTAAAAAACGAACGCTGCTTGCCAAGCAAGCCAATAAGGCGAATCCCGTTCGTGGGCTGGTAGCGCAGGCGTACTCCATCGAAGGCATTATCGTAACCGAGCTGGCGCTCTTCGTACGCGCGCAGGATCAACCCGTTGCCAAACTGCTCGTAAAAATTCCCAACTGTCGCCTCAAGCGAGTGATCGTCGGTAAAAATCGTTGCATAACGATAGGGAATTCCACTGCCCGTATAGCGTCGGTCAAAGCCCAGGAGCGGATTGAGGTACGACTCATAACGCAGCCCTGCCTGAAAATTTTCCTGCTGATAAATAAGGTTTAAAAATCCGTTTGAAAGCACTTTTTCTGGAACGTCTGGTGTGCCGATGGCGCTATCTTTCACGTACGATTGTACGTCTATCTGGAAGTTACCGCCGATTGTTCCGCCGCCGACTGCCGTTTGGGCGTGTGCTGCGCCAAACGCTGTTAAAAATACTAATGCGCTGTTTTTAAAAGCTTTTACAAAGGAACCCACGTAGAAAACTCTCTGCTTTTTAAAAGGAAATGTGATGAAGTTTTAAAAACTGCAAATTACCATTTTTTTCCGTGAGAGTTTTAAAAATAACAAAAGCCGAAACGCAATTTGCATTCCGGCTTAAAAAAAACTCTTTTAAAAAATTAGTTTGAAGGCGTTGGCGTTAGAATATTCTTCTCAGCTTCTACCAGCTTTTTGATTTCCTCGTATAATTCATCTTCTGCGCCCGGCGAATACGTTGTATGCTGCTTTACGATTTCGCCTTTGCTGTTGAGCAAAAATGTGTGAGGCACGTTGTTTACGTTCATTACTCTTTTAAAATCCCCATTCGGATCATTATACACCTCAAAATTCCAGCCGCGACTTTTCACGAATGGAGCTACTTTATTGGTATTGCGGGCATCATCAATAGAGATGGCAATAAGCTTCACGCCGGTTTCTTTTTGCCACACTGGGTAGAGCGTGTGGATGGCATTCAGCTCCTGGATGCACGGTTTACACCATGTAGCCCAAAAGCTCACAATCATTGGTTTCCCGTCGTTTTGAAAGGTCGCCGTGCTGACGGATTCACCTTTTATATTTTTAATTTGCGCAACGGGGATTGCTGTTTTTGGCGATTCGTCACCTGGCATAAAGCTCATGCACGTGAGCGAAAGAGCGGCAACTGCGAAGAATTTTTTCATAGAAAATTTTTAAAAGAAGAGGTTATGAAAAGAAATGTTTCTTTAATTTTTTTGTAAGAATGAAGAGAGCGACGATTAGTTTAAAATAATCATTTTTGGTGTTTTTAAAAAAGAGTGGTAGTTTTCGTTTTTTACAACAATTATCATTTAAAAAGACAGGAAATAGCATGACGTGGGAAGAAATAATGCGCGAAATGCCCGGACAGATTTTGGACGGACAGGATTACCAGAAAACTGGCCGAGTATATTCGGTATTTTATAATATGGATGCTACGTGGACAATCTACGAATCTACTGCGCAAAGCCGCTCGGAAGCGGACATTCGCGAGATCGGAACATATAACGCTTATCAACTCCGACAAGAACTCCGCAGCCTCGGCTTTAAAGCACCCTTGGAATGGCATGATATTGAGAAACTTGAGCTGCCATTCATGGAAGAAGATGAGGATTTCCATTTTAAAGATGGCCGCACAATTCGCCATTGATAAGTGACTTTTTAAAAGAAATCCTTCTGTGCTTACTGCACGGAAGGATTTTGTTTTGGAATTTAAAATAACAGAGAAACAATGAAACTAATCATGACAGCGATTTTATTTCTAACTACAGAACTGCTGTATGGCCAATCTTTTGAAGGGACTTTGGTTTATAAAGCAGATTTCGAATTTCATATTTCGGAAAAAATGGCTCAAATGGGCATAACAGAAGAAATGATGAAAGAAAAAATTAAAAATGACGGCTCTTGGTCGGATAGTATTAAAACGAGCTATAAACAAGGAGAATATATTACTTATACTAATTCTATTCCCCAGTCTTGGTCGGTCTATAAACAAAAGGACAATAAGCTTTATTCCTTTCAGAATGGGGAAGCCTCGGACATTTGCACTGTTACAGACGCTTCTATTGACTTGGAATTTCAAATGACAGGCAATAAACCAACAATTGAAAAACTAGACACTTTAGTCGAATTAAACGGAATGAAATGCGAAGTTGTAAGAGTTAGATGGCAGGCAGGAATATATGACTATTATTACAATAATTCGTTTTTAAATGTTAACTATAAGTTATTTGAAAAACATGTCTATGACGGGTGGGCTGACTTTTTGAAAATTTCAAATTCATTGCCCGTTAAAATAGTAAAATCTGTTAATAGTTTGACAACGGTGACATTAACACTAGTTAGACATTCTCAGCAAACAATTGACCCAAAGCTTTTTACAATACCAAAACTGGTTACGGACAAAGATTTAAACATATTCAAAACTGGTAACAGAGAA
>DASPKH010000364.1:0-2547 GCA_035628175.1 Patescibacteria group bacterium | reverse complement strand
TAGCGACAGCGCTCATGTTATAATTATTTGGATTCCCAGTTGGTATCTGCCGTACAATTCCTCCATAATTGACTGTGGTAAATTCATCCTGAAAGAGCTGACGGGTGTACCCGGAGCTGAAATTAATACTTGGAAGAAAGGTACCGAAAGCGCCAGTGACACTTGCCGCAGCATTTTGCATTTGCGCATTGGCCAGCTGAATGTCAAGATTGCGGCTAGCCCCTATGCGTAAAGCATCCTGGAGCGAATAAATACTGGGTTGTGCACCAGACGATTGTGCAAGTACATTTCTAAAACAAACAATTGGGCTGAGTGCAATTAAGGCAATTCCAATATACTTATATGAGATCATGGCCTGTGAATATTTTGAGATATTGTACTGTAGATGAATTACCAGTTCTTAACGGCTGTATAATGTAAATGTTACAGTTTATTGCGTACGATGTACTGATAAAAATAATTCTCTTCTTTTAAAAACCTGGAAGCCTTCCTTTAAAAACTATGTCCAAAAAAAAGGCAGCCTTTTAAAAAGGCCGCCTCTGAAAAATTGAATATGTGTACTTGTAGAACTACTCCATTTTTAAAGAGCTCTCCTTACGATCAGCACTGCGATAGTGCGTGAGTATATACCTCATCCTGTTGAATTGTTTTCCTTCAAGCTTCTCACCGCGTTGCGATTCAATTTTAAGCTTGGTTTCAGAAACAGATAAATAATGAATTGGTACATGTTTTTGGGTGCTAATGTCCATAATTCCAGAAGTTGTCAGAATGGATGTAGTGCGGATTTTGTTCCCATCCGTCCCGACAACAGCCACACCCTGTCCGGTAAGAGCAAGTTGAAATCTGTTTGCGCGTTCTCCCAAAGTATCGAGCGGGTCAAGCGCGCGGAAAAAAGTAGCTTGACGGCGAAAGGGAGCTGGGCTGCCGTTTTCCGGTAGATCATCATCGCTCTGCACCATCCATGATTCATTAATGCGTTTGCAGGATTCCTTAAAAGGTACGATAAGAATTTCTTGAAATGCCCCACCAGGGGTAATTGCTTCACGGTTTGGCTCATCTATATTCCAAGAAAAGCGTTTTCCCGTCGAATCAATTTCAAAAGAAGCCCTGCGGTTCAGCCATGGTGTCGAAAAGCGCATTTGAGCAAGGGTATCTTTTGACGTCTCCCGGGCTGAATAGCCGACAAGAGACTGTGTAAGATAAAAATGCCCGTTGGTACCTACAGAGTCACACACAATCTGTACTGTTTCAGTTCGCCGCTTTACCAGATCCGGCCTGCCGTCAAGCACAATGCTGTCGCTGGCAAAAAGTGTGTAGCGAAGTGTGTCGCCCTTTGAAAATGAATAGCGAAAGCACACTTTTTCTTCCTTGATAGGATCCGGAAAATCCTGCCCCCATAGAAATACAGGTACAAACACTAAGCTAGTAAGGAATTTAAAGAAATGGTTCATTTGGTGATTCTTAAAAGATTTCTCAGTAATTACGGAATACGGACAACGGATACTTTAAGATCAGTTTGCATTGGCATAATCATATTCTGCTGTCCTGAAAGCGCCAGGCGCATGTCCATTTGATTCGTCATTCGGCTTGCTACTGGCATACCGGTAGAAAGCTCGACGTAGTTTACAGACTGGAGGGAGCCATCAGCATCCACAACCATATCCATACCTTGCATCTGCATACTTCCTTCAATTATCATAGAAGATGATTTCGAAAAGATTCGCGCGCATTTTATACCAAGAGTGTCCACTATACCATCAAATGTATAAATGACGTTCGAAGAAGTGATCATTGAGCCTGATTCTCCACGTGCGCTGGTATCATGTGTCGTTACCGTCCAGCTATCACCTTTTTTCAAAGCCTTTTCAGGATATTCGAGGGAAAATCCATTGGTCACCTGCCGCAGGCCGGAGCCAAACTGCTGTACTGCCTGATCTTCATTGTTGTCAATTCCGGCGCGGTCGTAGGAAAGGACTTTGCCGCGACCATTAGTTTTAAAAGTGACATTTGCGTCATTTAGCCTGTCAATTGCAATATTTGTATCGTTGCCGGCCCCAACCGCTGCTAATCCTGTAATGCTCATTTGAGCATTTTTAAAACTCAGCTTGAGTTCATTTTCATTTTTACGTGCATTTACCACTTTTACATTCATATTGGTATTCATATTGATCCCAATCGACATGTCCATACCACCCTGATTCATGCTCTGGCTCATGTCCATTGAAGTCTGATACCTATATTCAGTACCTTTTTTCGGGGTATAGCGGAGAGTATACGTTTGGGCCGCAGCATTGGGTAGTGTAAAAAAAGCGCAAATAGCACCTGTAGCTAATGCTAAAAGGGAAGTTCTTATCATGGTTAATTCTGAATAGTTACGAATAGATAGAAAAATGTCGCATTACACCGTAAACTATTGCATTGTAAAAGTCAATAGACTTATAAGGAGTTCAAAAAGTTACATATGTTTTAAAATACTTTTAGAGAAAAACGCGTAGCTTCCTAAAAAACCACGCGTTTTAAAAAAAGTAATAAGCTGATTCTTTAATT
>DASPKH010000363.1:0-7120 GCA_035628175.1 Patescibacteria group bacterium | reverse complement strand
AAACAGGTAGCGTCATAATCTGTTTTTTTAATCATTTTTAAAAATCATAAAGGCGGAGAGTTTTAAAAACTCACCGCCTTTGCTTTTTATAATTACATCTTTAAAAATTAAGGCTGATTCTTCACCAAAAACACCTTCTTCCGTATCACTGAGGCTGAACCAAAAACACCAAATGCTTTCCTGCGCCCGCTCTCTGTTTCTACATAAATGCTGCCTTGGTTTGGATCGTACTGCGGATTGCTGCCGAAAACGCGCGTGAGCTTCATCCAGTTCAGGTAGTTAATGTCGGGTGCGTACATGCTGTATTCGTGCAGGCCGTACCACTTATACGCATACCAGAAGAATGGCACTTTTGTCCCGACAACGTATCCATATCGGGCGGTTTCGTTATAGCGTGGGTCAGCTTCATTGTTAGTAGCCGTGATGCGCCTGTTCTTTTCATCTGTTGGCGGTGTAAAATATTTCCCGTATTCGAGTGTGTCAAGGCAAAGCGCACTGGCGAGATACGCTTCAGAAACGCCCGGAGTTGGCGTCCATTCTATCCGCAGCGAGTCCGGCGATTCCAGCTTTATTGTGTCTTTCGGAAAATGCACCGTATCGCGGATGTGCTTTACCCATGCAATCTGCGAGGGTGTTTTCGTCTCACCTGTAAACCTTTTCCCGCCGACATTTACCTCAATGGAATATTGTGTATTTGGTTGCACTTTATACGTCGTGTCGCTATAAAAATATTCACCTCCCGGCTTAGCATCGCGATAGCTCAATTGAAGCATTTTCCCATCGCCAATAATTTTCACATCAGCATTTTTTACAATGCTATTTTCATACCAAAACGTATCCGTCACTGGCTGCGAAATATACACTTTAATTCCCTCAATAGGTTGGCCAACTATCAGCACAGCTTCTATCACGTTTTCCGGCGTGTAGTCATTCGGCGGCGTATCTTCGCACGCAGCCATGAGAATTCCGCAGAGTATTATAGCAATTATTAATTGTATCTTTTTCATTTTTCCTTTAAAATCTCTGTTTTAGAAACTCCTTTTTAAAACCGAACTTCCATTGAAATTGTCGGCAAAATCGGCAGCAGGCGAACATCCTTTACTTCTGTAACATCCTGCTTTGATGTGTCGTAGTAGCGAAACCAGATATCCCGGCGCGAATACACATTATAAATATCCGCCATGTAGCGTGCTTGTAAACCGAAAAACGTGGAATTATAGCCGATATTCATATTGAGTTGGTGCGACGGCGGGAGGCGTTTTCCGTAACGCTGGCTTGGGATTATCACACCCGTTCCCATATTGTCTCCCGGCTGAAAAGTCTGGAATCGTGAACCCGCCGCTGTGTACGACTGCCCTGATTGAAACGTAAATGTAGCTCCCAGCTCCCAGTTACCGAACGTGTACATCCCGACGAATTTTAAATCGTGACGGCGATCATATTTCGGGCGGAATTCCTCGCCATTATTGATGTCTTTAAAAGTCGCGTTTACAAAGCCAAGTGCGTAGCCAAACCAACCTGTAAAATCGCCTTTTTTCTTTTGTAAAAATATCTCCGCGCCGTACGCTCTTCCATCACCGCTATAGAAAAAATCCCCGACATCATCACCCTCTACAGCAAATTGATTTATCTCACTGATGTCGAACATTCTTTTAAAATAGCCGTCTACATTCAAATCATATCCTTCAAACGGCTGCGTTTCTACACTTACAATATAATGTTCAGCGCGCCCCGGATTTACGCTCGAATCCGTCGGCAGCCACGTATCAAAAAACGAGAAATCCTGGAGCGAAGCAAGTTTTAAATACTGGTGGTAAATCCCCCATGCTGCTTTTACCGCCACGTTTTCCTGGAGCTGGTAGCGGACCGCCGCGCGCGGGTCAAACATGAATTTGTCCGCAAGGCCAATATAGCTCACGCGCCCGCTCGCTTGCGCCGACAGTAAATCTGTAAGCTGGTAATTCATCTGTGCGTAGCCAGCGTGCATCCAGTCGTTCACGGTGAGATTCGTTTGCCCGCCGCCATTCTCTCCTTCAGCCGGCTGGCCTTCGTTGGTAAAATTCCGCAGAAAACCAAAAGTGAATTTCGTATTTTCAAGCCCGGTTTTCAACGTTAGGTTTTCAGTAGTAAACCATTCAATATTCGTTTTTAAAGTATAATCCGTAATCGAATTTACAACTTCAAATCTTGCGCCTGATTGGTCGCCTTTAAAACCATTCTTGTACTGGCTTGCCGAGAAATTTACCGACGCGAACGCCTGGTCGCCAAAAACATGCGTCCAGCGTAACGCTCCCGCACGATTGCCAATTCCGATGTCAAAATCAAAGCCCGGCCCGCTCAAACCAAGATTATCAGCGCTGCCAAACCCACTTAAAAACATCTTGTCATTTTCCGTTATATTTTGTGAAATTTTCGCATTCACATCCCAGAAATTAAAAGTCGGCAGAGGGTTCTCGGGGTCTTCAGGTATAAGCTTTAAAAGCAGGTCAAGGTACGTTCTCCGTCCACCGATAAACCACGAACCATTGCCAAGCGGCCCTTCCAGCGACAGCCGCGAAGAAATTGCTCCAAGTGAGGCCACGCCCGCAACTTCCTTTTGATTTCCGTCCTTCTGCGTAATATTTAAAACCGCCGAAAGCCGCCCGCCGTATTCGCCCGCAAAACCACCTTTTATCAGCTCTACATCCTTGATCGCGTCGGAATTAAACGCAGAAATAAAACCGAGCAAGTGCGACGGATTATATACCGTCATGCCATCAATCAGAACCAGATTCTGATCAGGTGAGCCACCACGAATAAACAAACCGCTCGATAACTGCGACGACGTCAAAACGCCCGGCAGCATCTGCAGCGAGCGAAATACATCGGCCTCTCCACCAATCCGCATTTTTGTCAGCTGCTCAATCGGGATATTTACTTTGCTCACATCGATCTGCCGCTTTTCCACTTCGCGCTCAGCCTCAACGGTCACTTCATCAGTTATTACATTTGTGGTTTTTAAAAGAAAGCGAACCGATTTTGCCTCGCCCGATTTTAAAGTAACATTCTCCTCAAATTTTTCATAACCAAGCATGGAAACAGAAATTGTGTAGCTGCCCGGTGGAATATTGCGAATAGAAAAATAACCACTTTTATTCGTAAAAGCGCCGAATTTTGTACCTTTGACAGTCACAGTTGCGCCGATAAGCGTTTCTTTTGTTTCGCTATCGAGCACGTAGCCATTGAGAATTGCCTTGTCATCGTCGGGTGTGTTTTTAAAAGCCGAGGCGGGAGAAAAACATGCAAAAGCAAGAAGCAAATAGATTAAATACTTCATTGAGTTAAATGGTGCTGTTGAACAAATCCAGCTACAAATATCTTTAAAAATAATTTTGTAGTTGCCGCAATAACGAGCCGCATAAAGAAAGGTTGCATCCTGTTTTTAAAAAATTTCCACCAAATCATTAAGTCTTTATTTCTAAAAGAAATCATGCTATCGGATAAATTTTCAAATATGATAGTTATCATTTTTGCGTTTTAAAAATACAATAATTCGTACAATTGTTACAAGCAACTCACTCAAAGGCAACGATTTAAACGGATGTAAAAATTCAAACTCTGAGCCGCACCTCTCTTTTCACTTTGCACATCATTATGCCTGTTGCCTTTTTGTTAAATCTATGCAGTCAAAAGCATCATATGCGGAAATGAATACTTTTACTGTAAGTGCTGCCTGTAAAATTCATTAATTACAAGAATGTTTGCTGTACGAACATAGATAGCCTAATTTCGAATGATGTACTAATCAATCAGGCCAATTAATCAGAGATTAATTTTTAATTTAGCAGTACAAATAACTTTACATTCACGATTATATATTTTTTAAAGAGTTACTCTACAATGAGAATAATTCAACAATTCTTCAGCCTCGCAACAGTGGCCATAATCTCACTTTCCTCCTGTAGTGAGACAGATACCGCTAATAAAAATAATTCCGAACGGGAGCCGCAGACATTTAAAACTCCTACTACCAATGCACCCACTACAACAAGTTCTGCATCTCCTGACCCTAATGCCGCTCAAACTGCGGAAATAGCTGCTGGTAAAGCTGTATATCAAAGCTATTGCTCAACTTGTCACATGCCTAATGGTGCAGGGCTGCCACCTGCATTTCCTCCCCTTGCAAAGTCAGATTATCTTACCGATAAAAATACTACCATCAATAGTGTAGTGCACGGGCTGGCCGGTGAAATAACGGTAAATGGCAAACAGTATAATGGCGCTATGCCTCCCGCTCCAAAAACTGATAAAGAAATCGCACAGGTACTGACGTATGTCTATAATTCTTGGGGAAATCCCGGCGGAGTAATCACTGAAGCTGAGGTGACTGCAATCCGTGCAGCCGGCCCCAAGAAATAAGTTTTATTACGTAAAGAGCTTTTAAAGGCGTGACATGAATGTTTCGCCTTTTTTATTTTAGAAAGCGGTTTTAAAACGCTGATTTTTTACATGATTTTTTGGTAATTTTGTAATCTGTACAGCAAACTACAAACCATAGCACTACGTTTATTGCACTGGTTTTTAAAAGCGAAAATTCACATATATCACTTCAAAAGGAGCTTTTTTACAATGGCAATTTACATTTCGAGCGACTGTATAAATTGCGGTGCCTGTGAGCCAGAATGTCCCAATACGGCAATCTATGAGCCGGGTTCAACCTGGACACTTGGCGGAGAGGCCCACTCGGATTCCACTTCCCCGGGCGGCTTCAACCGCGACTTTTTCAATGATGAATATTACTATATCGTGCCGGATAAATGCACCGAATGCGTTGGCTTTTACGATGAACCTCAGTGCGCCGCTGTCTGTCCTGTTGACTGCTGCCTTCCCGATCCTGAAAACGTCGAGACGCGCGAAGAACTTGAGGCAAAAGTTGAAAAACTGAATGAAATTGATCCTGACCGCCGTCGCGTTTAGGTAGTGTTGGACGCTGATTTTTAGTTCTTAAAAGCTGTATTTTTAAAAGAATACAGCTTTTGTATTTTTAAAATGTAACAGTGAAATTTCACATTACATCGTATATTTGCGATACCCGATTTCTACAAACATATTTGATCAATGAAGCGTTATATTTCAGAATTTATCGCCACCTTTACACTTGTCTTTTGTGGTACCGGTGCAATAATTATTAACCAAGTTTCCGGCGGAGCAATTACACATCCCGGTATCGCGATCACCTTCGGATTGGTTGTCACAGCAATGATTTACACATTTGGAGACATTTCCGGCGCACACATGAACCCTGTTGTCACAGTTGGATTTGCTTTTGCCGGGAAGTTTTTAAAAGGTGATATTCTACCATATCTGTTCAGCCAGTTTTCAGGTGGCATTGCAGCTAGTATACTTTTAAAGATTATGTTTCCGCAAAGCGAAACTCTTGGGGCAACATTGCCCGCAGGAAGCGCGCTGCAATCATTTATTCTCGAGATAATCCTCACGTTCATCCTCATGCTCGTTATCATAAATGTAGCAACAGGTTCAAAAGAAAAAGGAACTCTTGCCGGACTTGCTATTGGCGCAACGGTAATGCTTGAGGCCATGTTCGCCGGGCCAATTTCGGGCGCTTCCATGAATCCGGCACGTTCGCTTGCCCCGGCGCTTATCTCCGGTAATCTTCAAAATTTGTGGATATACCTGGCTGCGCCGCTTATCGGCACACTACTCGGGATTTTTGCATGTATCGGCACACGAGAAAAAGAATGTTGCGAAAACTCAATTATCTGCCGGAAATTATGAAACTATTAAAATAATCTTAATGAAAAAAATCCTCTTCGTCTGTATCGAAAACTCCAACCGTAGCCAGATGGCTCAGGCCTTCGCGCTCATGCACGGCAGCAATAAAGTCGAAGCTCTCAGCGCCGGCTCGCGTCCTTCTGGAAAGATCAATCCAAAAGCAATTACCACAATGGCAGAGCTGGGCTATGACCTTTCAACGCACACGTCAAAATCGCTTGACGAAATACCGTGCGACGAACCATTTGACTATGTCATCACAATGGGCTGTGGCGACGAATGTCCGTTTATTCCGGCGAAGGAACGCTTTGATTGGCAAATCCCCGATCCGCGCAACATGGAGCCAGAGGATTTTAAACAGGTGCGGGATCTAATTGAAACAAAAGTCAAAGGTTTGCTCGAGATTTTGTAAGTTTTAAAAAGCATTTTTAAAAGATTTTCACGCCGTATTTTTAAAAAGTACGGCTTTTTTGTTTATGTTTGAGCTTCCACAAGAGTTTTTTTTAAACCGATCATTGATTACAGATTTCCGATCACACATTATGACTCCGATACAGGCGATTATCACAATAGCACGAGGAAGAATTCAGTCCATTGAGCCGCAATTTGGCGGCGTTACGATTATTTCAGAAGCAGGAAAAGTGGAATATCCGGGTACATGGGCAATGCCAGGTTTGGTGGACTCGCATGCACATATTTTTGGTTTAGGAATGAAGCTGACAGGCTTGTCGCTTTATACTGCGCTTTCAGCGGAAGAATGCGTTGAGCGCGCGCTGAATCACGATTTTTATCACAGCGACTGGATCAACGGTATGGGCTGGAACCAGGAATTATGGGAATCACGTGAATTTCCGACAATGGAACTTTTAGATGCAGCATTTCCTGATGTGCCAGTATTTCTCACGCGGGCGGATGGACATGCAGCGTGGGTTAATTCAGCGGCTTTAAAAATTGCAGGCATTGACGATAGAACGCCAGATCCCGTTGGCGGGAAAATTCTGCGCGGCGAACGCAATCATGCGACAGGAATTTTGATAGATAATGCGATGGAGCTCGTGCGGGATCATATTCCTAAGTACACGCTTGAACAGCAAGCGCTATTGCTTGAAGCAGCAGGCGCAGAACTCATCCGTCACGGGATCACGGAAGTGCACGATATGGACGTAGACATCGAGCTGCTCCCACTTTTCCGCGAAATGGCTGAAACGGCAACGCTGCCGATACGCGTCCAGTCGTATGCGCGAGGACAGAATGATGAATGGATGCGCGAGGGCATTTTGCCGAATACGGGTGAATTTCAACGTACGTGCGGTGTGAAATACTTTATGGATGGCGCGCTGGGTTCTCG
>DASPKH010000362.1:0-16081 GCA_035628175.1 Patescibacteria group bacterium | reverse complement strand
CCAGTATTCTGTCTCGCCTGCCGTTTCAGGAAATGCCAGCACAGCCCACTCTGTGTAAAGCGCCGTCTGCGTAATCGTCGCATTCATAAAGCTTTTAAAAAACGAGTATAGGCCCGGAATAGCGACGTAGTTGAAAAAGGCGGCTGCAGCAGAAACCATAATGACGAGAAATGTGATGACCTGTATTGCGCTGTGCTCACTCAGCTCAAAATATGAGTCGCGTGCAGCACCGTTTTTCGAATGATTGTTGATGTCCATTAGGTATTTTTGGCCTTTTAAAAACTAATTTTCTGCATAATACACAATTTATCAATTCTTTTTAAAAGAATCAGGAGAATTTTCTTGAAAAGCAGATTTAAAAGAAAAAAAGCGCCCCGGCTCTGAAACCGGAACGCTTTAAAAGACTTTTTAAAAACTGTGTGTTTTTAAAAATTATTTCTTATCATCATCTACAACAGTGTACTCAGCTTCTTCCGCGCCGCTATTGCCGCTTGACTGCTGTCCGCCGTCTGCACCTGCGCCATCAGCGCCTGTATTTCCGCCTTGTGAACCCGCCGCATTCTGGTACATTGCTGTTGAAGCTTCGCTCCAGATTTGGTTTAGATTGTCCATTGCCGGGCTGAGGTCAGCTGCGTTGTTGTTGATAGCATCCTGAAGGCGCGTTTTGGCTTCTTCGATTTTTGCTTTTGTAGCTGCATCCATCTTGTCGCCGAGATCTTTGAGCTGCTTATCAGTTGAGTGAACGAGGTTGTCAGCCTGGTTGCGCAGGTCAATTTCTTCTTTACGTTTTTTGTCTTCACTCGCATGCTCCTGTGCCTCGCGTTTCATGCGCTCAACTTCCTCTTTAGCAAGGCCGCCGCTTGACGTAATACGGATATTTTGCTCTTTGCCGGATGCTTTGTCTTTTGCGCTTACCGACAAAATACCATTCGCATCAATGTCGAACGTGACTTCTACCTGAGGCACGCCGCGTGGAGCGGGTGGAATTCCGTCAAGGTGGAAGCGTCCAAGTGAACGGTTATCACGTGCCATGGAGCGTTCGCCCTGAAGCACATGGATTTCAACTGAAGTCTGGTTGTCGCTTGCTGTCGAATATGTTTCTGTTTTCTTTGTCGGAATTGTCGTGTTTGCCGGAATCATCGGCGTCATCACGCCACCAAGCGTTTCGATACCAAGCGTGAGCGGCGTTACGTCAAGAAGGAGAACGTCGTTTACTTCACCAGTTAATACACCACCCTGAATAGCCGCGCCAACCGCCACAACTTCATCAGGATTTACGCCCTTTGACGGCTCTTTTCCGAAGTATTTTTTCACTAATTCCTGGATTTTCGGAATACGGGTCGAACCACCAACAAGGATTACTTCGTCAATCTGGGCAGGTGTGATTTTCGCATCGCGGATCGCCTGCTCAACAGGTTTCAACGTACCTTCAAAAAGGTCAGCACACAAGCTCTCAAATTTCGCGCGAGTGATATTGATATTCAGGTGTTTCGGACCTTCAGCAGTTGCTGTGATAAATGGAAGATTTACGTCCGTTTGCAGCATCTGTGAAAGCTCGATTTTCGCTTTTTCAGCAGCTTCACGCAAGCGTTGAAGCGCCATTGGATCTTTACGAAGGTCAATTCCTTCCTGCTTGTTAAACTCGTCAGCTAGATACTCAATCAAACGCTGGTCAAAATTGTCACCGCCAAGGTGCGTATCGCCATTGGTAGATTTCACTTCAAAAACGCCTTCGCCGATCTCAAGAACCGAAATATCAAATGTACCGCCACCAAGGTCATACACAGCGACTGTCAGGTTCTGGCCTTTTTTGTCCAAACCGTACGCAAGCGCAGCAGCAGTCGGCTCATTAATGATACGGCGTACATTTAACCCGGCGATTTCACCCGCATCTTTTGTAGCCTGGCGTTGAGCATCATTAAAATATGCCGGAACGGTAATTACCGCATCCGTTACTTTTTGGCCGAGATAATCTTCTGCTGTCTGCTTCATTTTCTGAAGGATCATTGCAGAGATTTCGGGCGCTGAATATTTACGTCCTTCAGCATCTACACGCACGGAGTTACCATCCTCTGACGGCGCTACGGTGTACGGTACCATTTTCGTCTCATCGCCCACTTCCGAGAGCTTGCGGCCCATGAAGCGCTTGATGGAATATACTGTGTTTTTCGGGTTTGTCACGGCTTGGCGTTTTGCTGCCTGGCCTACAATGCGCTCACCACTTTTTGTAAAAGCGACGATAGACGGCGTAGTGCGTCCGCCCTCAGAGTTTGCGATCACGACCGGCTGTGAGCCTTCCATTACCGCAACGCACGAGTTCGTCGTTCCAAGATCAATTCCAATTACTTTTCCCATTTTCCTTTTTAAAAAGTAAGTTATAAAATATGTTTGTTATTTCCTTTATAATATTTTCTGCCTGCTCAGAATTTAGAGCTGCAAAAATAGCAGAAAAAAATTCTACACAGGTGTTTTAATTTTTAGCCGTGAGCGTTGAGTTTTTTAAAAAGTAGTTTTCAAAATGCTCTTTAAAAGTCGTCATTGCGAGAAGGTCTTCCGACGAAGCAATCGCGAACACTTCTCATCGCGTCAAACTGTCCTTGCGATTGCCACGCTATACTCGCAATGACAAGAACTTTAACTCTTTTCAAAAACTCAGGGCGAATCTTTTCTAAAAAATCCGCCCTGTTTTTAAAAACCTATTACTTAATATTCACATCAATTTGTTTTGGCTTAGCAGGTTCCTTTTTCGGAACTGTGATCTCCAAAACGCCATTTTCAAATTTTGCATCGATTTTTTCGGCGTCTGCGTTTTCCGGCAAGGTAAATGTGCGGGTAAAGCTTCCGTATGAGCGCTCAATTCTAAGCGGCTGGCGTTCGGCTCGCATCACGCTTCCGCCATTTCTGCTCTGAATTGCTGCGCTTTCTTCCATTTTGGAAGCCTCTTTTGCTTTACCACTTTTACGCTCGCTTGAGCCATTTTCAGAGGTTTCATTCTTTTTAGAATCATGATCCTCATCGCCCCAGCGGCGCTCTACGCGTTTTTCACCTTTTAAAACCAGATACCGGTCTTCATTCACCGAAATTTTCACATCTTCCCGTTTCAACCCTGGAAGCTCTACGTCAAAGTAAATATTTTTTTCATCTTCGTGAATATCTACTCTCGGCGAGAACATCTGCTGAGTCGTCAGCCCCGACTCAAATGCCGGACGAAACGATTGAAAAAGATTGTCAAATCTCCGCGAAATCGCATCAAATTCGCGGAGCGGGTCATACTTCATAAGTGACATATCACACCTCTCTTTAAAAAATGATGGTTAAAATTAGCTTTGAGCTGTCAGCGTTAGCTCTGAGCTTTCTTAAAAAATCTTATAAAAAATCTTATTTGATCTCTACGTGAACTTCTTTCAATTCAGCTTTTGGCAGAACTAATTCCAGGATTCCATTTTCAAATCTTGCTTCAATTGCATCAAGTTTAATATCATCCTGTAGCTGGATGGCACGGGAGAAATCACCGCGACGGCTTTCTGTACGGATAAATTTACGGCCTTCGATTTCGTCGTAAACTTTTTTTGTACCTCTAATTGTTAAAATTCTTTCTTCGCTTACCGAAACTTTAATTTCTTCTTTCGCAGTTCCCGGAAGTTCTGCAAAAACGTAATAATTTTTCTCGTCTTCAGCGATATCCACGCGTGGCGAAAAGTCAGACTTTTCAGCAGGTTTTGAAACCTTTGCTTCATGATGAACATGCTGGCGTCCGCCTCTTTCGAACTCGCCAATGAAATTATTCACCTGGCGGAGAACATTTTCCACTTCAACCGGGATAGTAAATGGAACATCGAATTTTACCTGTGGCATTTTTAAAACTCCTGATAATTTTCTTCGAAAACTGTAATTTTTCTGACGTTGTAAAGTGTCAAAGAATTACTATAGCAGAAGTGTGCCAAACTTGTTTTTTGGCTTTTAAGGGTCATTTTTAAGAAGTAATGGCAGAGTACTTGGCAGAAATTTGAAAAATTGTCAGGTTTCAAAAGTATTTTTGGCAGAAAAAAAGGTTTTAAAAGACCGTGCTTTTAAAACCTTCAAATTTGAATTATCTATGGTTGCATTATTACAAGAACTTTTTCAGGGTGGTAATCTCGAATGTCTCTCATCGCGATATTCTGTTGGTGCAATTGCTTTGGCCCCCAATGACGATAAAGATATTACCCAATCACCGGAGTCCGCCCTAATTCCTTCAACCGCCGCACATGCGACATAAATGCCTGTGTAAATGTCGGTTTCAGATTATACGGGATACCATATTCCTGTGCAGTTTTTTCTACGATCGGCGAAATTTTACGATAATGAACATGGCAGATCTTCGGAAAAAGGTGATGCTCAATCTGGAAATTAAGCCCGCCGATATACCAGTTTAAAAAGCGGTTGTTCCGTGCGAAGTTTGCCGTTGTCAACAGCTCGTGAACAGCCCAGTCCTTTTCGATAATGCCATCTTCGCTTGCGCGGAATTGCTCTGCCCCTTCGACAATATGCGCCATCTGGAAGATAGTGCTGAGTATACTCCCCGCCGTCCAGTGCATAATGAAAAAGCCCAGCAGCACCTGCCACCACACAAACGGCGTTACAAGGATCGGCAGACCAATCGTAACTAAAAGATAGACAATTTTTACAATGATCATTTTAATATATTCAGTGCGCACGTTCACACGGTTTTCGATCACACCTGCTTTTTTAAATTCCCACAGCTGAACGAAGTCTTTTAAAAGCTTGGCAATCGTAAGAAAGCCATAGAAGAGAAATGCGTGAATATGCTGAAAGCGATGAAATTTATTGAGCGGGGCATGCTCGGAAAGGCGCATAATTTTCGGACCGGCGATGTCGTCATCGAACCCATCAATATTTGTGTAAGCATGATGAAAAACGTTATGCTGCATCTTCCACGTGAAAACGCTATTTCCCAGCAGGTAGATCGTACGACCCAGCATTCTGTTCAAGCGCTCATTATGCGAGTATGAGCTGTGGACAGCGTCGTGCATGACCGACATACCAATCCCCGCGCTGCCGATTCCCATTAGCACTACAATCGGAATTCCAATCCACGGGTTCATTGGGATACACAGAAGGACAAGAAAAGGAAGGATATACATTGAGAGCATTGCGACGGTTTTAAAAGCCATCGTAGAGTCACCCTTCGGCGAAATTCCCTGCTCCTTAAAATAATTATTAACGTTTTGGCGGACGGCTGAAGCGAATCCCTTTTGCACGGCACACGTGCTTATAAATTTTACGTTCTTCATTCAAAGATAAACTGATTTTAAAAAGTATCAGGCAGCTTTTTTGAAGAACAACAATTCAGCAAAAACGTTCTGATGTATCGCTTATTAAAGTATATGTACGTTTTTTATTTGAAAGAAGTTTTCACCACCACAATCAACTAACCTGTTTAAAAACAACAACTTGCGCTTTTTAAAATTATTCTTTTAAAAAGCGTCGGTATCCTACCAAGGCGCTCGCAAATGGCTGATCGTAAAGCGACTGATAGGTCACTCCCCGTGAACTGGAAGCATGGATAAAAATATTTTCTCCTGCGTAAATACCGACATGCGTCACGGCGCGTCCGGACTCAAAGCTGAAAAATACAAGATCGCCAACCTCCAAGCCCCCGCCGCCAACGGGTTGACCTTTTTGAAACTGCTCAAAGGAGGTGCGTGGAAGCGGGAGATTGACGGTTTTAAAAACTTCGCAGACAAGGCCGGAGCAGTCCACGCCGCTTTTTGTATTGCCACCCCAGACATATGGCGTCCCAAGCCAAGTTTCCGCTGTTTTAATAATTTTCTTTTGCGTGGGCGATGCGCCGCTGAGCGAAGGAGCTTCAACGCGATTTGGCAGATTTGAGCTTCCGTGCGTGGGCGTATTCGGTGCAGATGTCGTGGAGGAGAAACGCACAGCGCTCTGGCACGACTACATAAGCACAGCCAGCACGAAAAGCAAAAGATATTTTGCGTACGTTTGTTTCATTTCCTGTTTTTACTATGCTGCATGTAGTTTTAAAAATACGCTTTTAAAAGATTTTTTAAAAGTAATTGTAAAATGCGAAAATCATGCCAATGAACTTTAAGTCGTGGTTTAGATTAATAATATTGTCATTCCGACCTGCTCGGAATTTTTCTGCAATTGTCAGAAGTTCGCATCATGCACACGTAAGAAGAAAGCTTCCCGATGCGCTGTCGCTTGCGGGAGTAATTAGACACTAGTTCCTTGAATTTTTAAAAAGCTCACAAAGGCCTCATTTCATTCTCAATAATCCGCGCGCGAGATGTTGGCAAGAGCTTATTTTTACAAAAGTTGGAAACTGGAATTTCGAGATAACGGAAGATAATTATTCCCACAATCACACAGAGCGAAATCATCAGCAATGCGTTTAAAAGTGGAGGGAGAATTGGTGCAATTCCGAGTTTTGCGGTGATAATTCTATACGCTTTTATCGTAAAACCATGCGATAAATATAGCGAATACGATGAATTGCCAATAATCAAAAAAGCTGCCGGGATTTTTACATTTTTAAAAGATTCGTAGCCTGCGCCACCGATAATTAATAAGAAAGATGCCACACCGCAAACTGCCTCAGCAAGCATCGGCGTTTGCGTAAGCGTAATGGATATATACGCGCCTGCGCCTAAGAATATTACCGTTCCAGCGCCAATATACTGCCATGCGCGCTCGATTTTTCGCGTCATGACGATATGCGCTGAAATGCAGCCGAGCAGGAAGTAAAGATTGAGCGGATTGAAAATGAATTTATAAGGAAATTGCAGTTCAACAGCAGAATTAAAAGCAAGAATAGCAAGCGTCCAGAGAATCGAGAATATAATCGCAAACCGTTTTCCAAGCCACATCGCCAGTGCAAAGAGCAAGTAGAAGATAATCTCGTAGCACAACGTCCACGATGCATCTATCACCGGCCAATTTTCCTGCGGGAAAAGCAAGAAAGACTGGACAATTACCGACAGCGTTCGCTTATGGCTTCCGGCAAATTCAGAAGAAATAAAGATCATTACAAGCGCCACCGCAAGTAGTATCCAGTATATCGGGTACACGCGGATAAAACGTTTTAAAAGATATGTTTTGATGCGCTCGGGGTGCGACAAATCGCGCGAGTGAATAAAGTAGATAATGAAGCCGCTCAGCACAAAAAAAAACTGGACGCCTGTATAGCCGGACACAAATGCGTTTTTAAAAAATGTGCGCTGAAGCTCCGGCGTCGAGTGGTACAGCACTACGAGGAATGCTGCCACACCACGATATAGCTGCAGACTTTGAAAGTTTTTTCGTTCCATTTTTTAAGGCTTTAAACTCTACCCTGCAATTTCACTCAGTTCCAGCCAGCGCATTTCCGCTTCGTCGAGGCGCTCTTCTACCTTTTTTAAAAGTTTTGACTTCTCGTCAAGCTCTTTGTAATTCGTGCCACCCGAACTTAAGAACTCGTTAATTTCCGCCTTTTGCTTTTCTAATTGCGCAATTTCTTCTTCTAGCTTTTTAAATTCCTGCTGCTCTTTAAAAGAAAGTTTTTTGGGCTTTTGCGGCTGATTATTATTTGGCTGTTCGGTTTTTACAACCAGTTCCTTGGCCTTTTCTTTTAAAACTTTTTCTTCAGCTTTTTCCTGCGAACGCGCCTCTTTTTTCTCAAGGTATGCGGAGTAATTACCTGGATATTTTTTGATAACTCCGCCTTCCTCAAACGCGAAAATGTGCTCGACGGTGTTGTCGAGAAACGATCGGTCGTGCGAGACGACGATGAGCGCGCCGAGGAAATTCCGCAGGTAATCTTCCAACGCAGAAAGCGTGGCAACGTCGAAATCGTTTGTCGGCTCGTCCAGCAGGAGCACGTTCGGATTGTCCATCAGAATGTGCAGCAGGGCCAGCCGCCGTCGCTCACCGCCGGAAAGCGTTTCGATGCGTGAGTGCTGCTGTTTCGCAGGGAAAAGGAAACGCTCGAGCAAATCCTTTGCTGTCAGGAAACGGTCTTTTCCAACGCCGGTATCAATGAATTCAGCGATTTCGCGCAGGCTGCCAATGACCGTTTGCGATTCATCAAAATGCTTGATTTCCTGCTGGAAAAATCCGAGTTTGACCGTTGCGCCAAGCGACACCTTGCCCGTGTCCGGCTGGATTTTGCCCGCGAGCGTATTTAAAAGCGTGGATTTTCCAGTTCCGTTCGGCCCGATGATGCCAATGCGGTCGCCAGGCGCTGCGTTATAATCAAAATTTTTAAAAAGCAGTTTTCCGCCGATGGTTTTACTGATGTTCACCGCGTCAATCACTTTGCTGCCGAGGAAGGAATTGCCGAGCTCGATTTTGATATTTTTCTGCTCAACGTGCTTTTCCGCATTCTGCATTTCGTCAATCCACTTGATGCGGCTTTGCTGCTTTGTGCGGCGGGCTTTTGCGCCTTTTGCCAGCCAGAAAAGTTCTTGTCGGAGCTTATTGCGCTGGTGGTCGGCAGTGGCTTCCTGCGTCTCAAGATACGCCTCTTTTTGAATAAGGTATTGCTCGTAATTTCCAGGATAATAAAACATCTTATTCTGGTCGAGCTCGACAATCTTATTGCTCACTGCATCGAGAAAATACCGGTCGTGCGTGACAATCAGTAGTGCCTTCGACGAGTGCTGCAGCCTGTCCTGAAGCCATTGCACCGAATCCGCATCAAGATGGTTGGTCGGCTCGTCCAGTATCAGCAAATCCGGGTCAATCAGTAGCACGCGCGCCAGCGCGACACGTTTGCGCAAGCCGCCGGAAAGATTTTTCACATCCTCGTCGAAGCGTGTAACGCCAAGCTTTTGTAGAATAATCTTCGCTTCCGTCTCAAGGTTCCAGCCATCCGTCTGCTCAAGCCGCGACGAAACAGCTTCAAGGCGGTTCTGGATTTCCTCATCGTGCGAGTTTTCCATGATTTTGCAGATGCGTGCGTGCTCACGCAAAAGCTCATTCACCTCGGGGCGCGCATCCATCACGGCATCCAGCACGCGGGCATGCTCGGCAAATTCAGGGAGCTGGTTCAGATATTCGATGCGCAGTTCACGGTTCGTCGCAACAGTACCTTCATCAGCCACTTCCAGCCCTGCGATTATTTTTAAAAACGTGGATTTGCCCGCGCCATTGCGCCCGATGATACCCACGCGCTCACCCTCCTCCATGCCGAAGGAAATACCTTTAAAAAGGACTTTATCGAGGAATGCTTTTGAGAGATTATTTACTGAGAATATGGTCATTGTGCCTGAGTTTTAAAAGCTTTTAAAAGGATTAGAGAATACAAAGTTACGGAATCTTTATCTATGCTTTTAAAAACTTCGCCATTAGCAGAATATCACAGTATTTATCACCAATACGAACAGCCCGCCTCTTTCTGCCCTCGTGCTCAAAGCCGAGCGATTCATACAGCTTTACGGCCTTGGGATTGTTGCTGAAGACCTGCAATTCAACCCGCGAAATATTTGTGTTTTTCAATTCTTTTAAAAGCATTTCAATTAGACTTTGCCCAATGCCTTTGCTACGAAATTCTTTTACAACAGATATACCGAACATACCACTGTGGGACCGCTGTATATCTTTAAAAGCAGTGAAGTCGAGCATTGCCACAATTCGTCCTTTCTCTTCGGCGATAAGCAGAAAGGAATTTGCCATGAGACCCACGAGCTGTATCAGTTGCTGAGCATCCGTGAGAGTAGGCTTATTTCTTTTGAAGATCGTATCAAGATCTTCTGCATGAATGTTTGCCATACAATCGGCAAGTGCTTCTGCATCAGTGATTTCTGCGCGGCGGATGGTTATATTGCCCATAGTTTTTTCAAGTAATTTACGATGAATTGGGGCAAATAAAAAAGGGAACAGAAATCTGCTCCCTTTTAAAAGCTTCTTTAAATTTATTTAATAATGCTAAACTTTTGCGTGTATAGATTGCCACCCTCTTTGATCTGGCAATAGTATATTCCATTTGCAAAAGCGCTGATATCAAGCATCATGCGGCCCGACTGGGTGTTAAAAGATTGCAGCATTATTCCATTTGTGCCGAAAATCATTATTTCAATCTTACTGCCTGATTTTAAAAGGCCGTTAAAATCAATCTCAATTGCGTCCTGCGCAGGATTTGGATAGAGTTTTAAAGCCTGCTCCTCAATTGATTCTTCAACGCTGGCAACAAGACCTGCACCGCCGGTTGAGATCTCGAATTGTAGAACCCCGGCAGCATTAGCTGTATATGCGCCGACCACATTTGGGCTCACGGTGACTACAGAATTTACAATGGAAACATCATACACTGCATTTGGCGTAACGCCACAAAGCGTGTGCATTGAAGTGCCATTGCCGGTGATGCTGTATGTAGTAGTCGTAATAGGCATCGGCACCTGTCCCAGACGATTATTGAAAAGAACATAGTTCGTTATTCCACCGCTCACTATACGTGCGCCGATCATGAGAGAATCGTTCGTGGTAATGCTACTTGTTGTCATTTCTGTGAGTGAATTATCTCCCGGCTGGAGTACTGTCAGGACCGGCATGGTAAGCGGATTTGTAGAATCCTTTACCTCGATGCGCCATGTAGGGCTATTAAACGCATAGTTCATGCTCGATCCCCATTTATTATCAGGGTTATTCACAAGGCTGACAGTCTTCGTGCGCAGGTTACTCTGCGGGAGCAGCGTGTGAAGGAACAGCTTAGAATTAGCATGTGTAACGGCTACACTTTTTCCATTTACCACCGGCTGCACAGGAAAATGCCAGCGGATATTTTTTTCGTATTGACCATTTGCATGAGCAGAGTTTTTCGCTTGGATCTGATCATAAACAATCACGAGATTTGGTGAACGGAGATACAAAAAGCTGCGGTAAAAATAATCAAGCGAGCGATTATTTGTATCAGCCCAAGTACGAGGCCAGACGAGATTGTAATATGCACTGGTCAGGTCACTTTTGGCATACGTAAGATCATTATTCTGAATAGCCGCAATTACCCGATCAGTACCATATGGGCCTTGTCCGCCGCTGTAATCTGTACGATCACGTGAATACACTCCGTAGTCGTCAAAGAACAGTGTATTTTTTAAACTTGAGTGAACGACATAGCTTACGCCGCTGCCAATTACACCAAGTCCCGGAGCCGTTCCACGCCAGTTGCTCGGGCTAATAAGAAGCTGATCGCTACCGTGCGTCATATAGATATGTCCGGCATGATGCATCATATGGTCACCATAGTGCGATGCACCCATTTCAGCTCCGATCCATGTTGCATTAGTCGTCCAGTTATTGCGCTGAATAAAGCGAGGTAAAGCGCCATTTGTTGCGCCTGCCTGTGGGTATGCGGGACCAAATGCTGAATTATACAACTCATAATTTCCCGCAGCCATGGTGCGTGTCGGATCAAAGAAGAAGAATTTCTCCCATTCCAAGAGCTGGTAGATTGTCACGTGTGGCGCGTAGTGTCCATAGTTTCCATTCTGGCCAATGTCGCTGTATGCAAAATGCTGTGCAGCAGCACTGTCAGTAGTTTCTGCAAGAATATATGCCAGACGTGAAGGCAATCCGCGTAAAACAATTGCACCCTGATTTCCGCCCCAATCGGCAACCGGATCTATATTAAGTTTATTTGGATAGAGTGCATGTTTTGCCGCGCGCAACATATCGGTGAACCAGTGCTGATACGTGCTGATAAGATCTTCGCCCGTAGCTGTTTTTACCGTCAGCATATATTCAATCATGCGAACAAATTCATTATTGCCGTATGACCAGCCCTGATAGTTAAATCCGCCTTTAAAAGGAGCTCCACTCCCACCCGGGCTCTGGTACATTCTGCCAACACGGCTTTTATAATTGCCTTCAAATGCCATCACGCGATTGTCTTCAGGGATATCGCCATTGGCTGTTCCTGGTGTAAGCGTAGTAGAATTTGTACCGTCAAAGCGGATCCGTGCCCAGTCTATCATGTGTTGTGCACGCTGATTATCATAAAATGTGGCATAACCCATATAGGCAGACGCCGCAAAGTGCCCCCCAAAGTAATTTCCACCTGCCGGTCCAAGTTTTTCATAGGTAGTGTAGTCTTGGCTCAAGCGCAAATGATCAAAATAGCGGTTCATCAACTGGACAAGGCGCTGCCTGCGTGTAGACCCAAGACGGTCATAACACCAATCGTAGATAATTGCAACAGCCGTTCCCACGTAGCGCGAAGCATAGGTTACATTTACCTGGAAAGGGCCACGCTGAGGTCCATTTGTAACCGTGTCGTATTCCGCGCGGTACATTTCATC
This sequence comes from Patescibacteria group bacterium, assembly GCA_035628175.1. Taxonomy (GTDB): domain Bacteria; phylum Bacteroidota; class Ignavibacteria; order Kapaibacteriales; family DASPKH01; genus DASPKH01. The sequence continues at coordinate 3,782 of DASPKH010000362.1, read as the reverse complement.
AGCAAGTGCAAGGAGTTTATTGCAGTAATTTGTATCGCCGGAAATCTGCCACGCAAGCGCAAGTTGCATGGTGGATTCATACCATGTCGAACCCTGGTAGGAATAAAAGATGGAATTATTATACCAGTTGCCTCGCGTAGCATAGGTGTATGGCTGAATTGTATAATTTTTTAAAAGATCCGCACGGTTTTTTAAAGCAATCCAGTCGGCATGATTAGCATTTTTCTTTGCTATTAACTTTGCTTTTGTTGCCGAATCTAGCAGAATACGCGGGTGTGCTTCCCGAACGGGAAGGCCAGAGGATTGTGCTGCAAAAGGTGCACTTACAAACACAAGTAATACAGCGAAGATTTTTAAAGACGGTTTGAGAAGCATGATTCCCTCACGAAGAATTTTTGATACAAGTGATTTTTCACGTGTACTAATTTATCTTGCAGAGTATCAATCCCTGGTACGTAAATGATACGTAGTCCTTAAAAAAAGAAGGTTAAAAAAACAGGCGTTGGCCTCATGGAAAATAGCCCTATGTAAATCCTTTTAAAATTTCTTTAGAAGTCCTAAGAACTACAGATAGAATTCAGGAATATCTCCAGTTTTGTTTCAGGGCAAAGGTGTAATTTTTTGCGGATATTGTGCCGGTGTGTATCAATGGTTCGTTTCGAGAGGCATAGTAAATTTGCAATGTCCTTGGTAGTAAGCTGCACTTTTAAAAGACAGCAGATTTTTACTTCTGTTACTGAAAGGTGAGGAAATTTTGTGCTGATACAGGCGATAAATTCAGGGTGGAAATACTCGAACTGCTCTTCAAACATTTTCCATTCATCTTCAGAACGGGAAACATCGTTGATTTTTGCGAGCACTTTTACAATTGTATCATTCGCTTCTGGAGAGAGCGATTTTACTTGTTCTCTTACTGTATTCAGTCTGTCCTTTCTCTGAATTAAATGCAGGGCCTGCGTATGAAGTTCTTTATTCTTTTGAACTACTTCTCGCTCCAGCTCTTCTGTACGTTTCTTCAGAGTTTCCTGCGCGGCAAGTACCTCACGCATTTCCATGGCTATAGTCAACTTCTGAATTTTGCGCTCATGCTCATGATTAAATACCTCCTTTTCCAAAAGATAGAATTTCTCATAATATTCTAGTGCTTTTTCGGAATTCTTTAGTTTTTTAAAGCAAAATACTGCTTCCTGATGAAGCCCTGCCTGAATAAACTTATTCTGTATCTCTTCTGCAACATGCAGCCCCTGCTGGATATACTCAAGGGCTTCCTGCGGCATTTCCATCTGATTGTACGTGCATGCGGCTACTAACATCAGATGTGGGATGTGCCTTTTGTGATTAAATTTCTCTGCAATTTCTAAACCGGCCTTGACATATGCTATAGCCTTGGGGTAATCCTTAAGCTGTAAGTAACAGTTGGCGATGCCTGACAATATAGCTGCTCTACCCGAAATAGATAATCCGGAAATTTCAGACTCCATCTCTTCGATCATATGAAGAGCCTGAAAAAAGTATTCCAATGCCTTTTCATTTTCATGCAACTTGCAATATACCAAAGCAATGTGATGGAGGGATGAAGGAATTGAATTATTCAGGTTGAATTCTTTTTTTAAAGAAAGGCCTTTAAAAAAAGATTCCATTGCCTTTTCATACTCACCGGTAACACTGTAAACAGATCCGATCTTAGTAAGTAGATCTGCGGCAATAGATTTGTGCATTGTATCGTGGTATATTTCTACCGCTTTAAAATAATACTCAAGAGCGCTACTATAGTCTGAAAACCTTCTGTATATTAATCCAATATTATTATAAAGCAGAGCCTGTGATACTTTCACACCACATTTCTGAAAGCAGTCCAGCGATCGCAGATAAGAGGACAGAGCCTGCCTGAGATCTTCCTCTCGCTCGGCAACTCCACCTAATCCGCAGAGTGCCCTTCCTTTAGCTTCAGTATCGTTAATCTCTTCAGATAGAGTTAGTGCATAGGTAAAATATCTTTTCGCCCCAACTAGGTTATTCCTGGATATTTCGACATTCCCGAGATTAGTAGCAACAAGAATTTCACCTCTGATATTATTTGTATGACGAAATAAGATGTATGCCTTCTGGAGGAATACCTCTGCCTCATCTAATTCATTTTTATCAATAAGACATATACCGATAATCCGGTTTGCAGCAGCCATACCCTGCTGATACATAAGTGCAGAAGCATCTACTAGTGTCTGCCGGGCGATGCTCTCAGCCTCACTTAGGTTGGTATAATAATACCCGTACGCTATCTCATTTTGCTCGTCAATGCGCTGGGTCTCTCGTATAAATATATGTTTATCATTTATAACTGGTGATAAGGTCATAGTCTGATATCAGTTGTGGAGATCTAAGTGCAGCGTTCCCCTAATTTAAAAACTTTCCCACATCTTTTCAAAATAACTTGTTCGCTCGGCAAAGTTTAGCGATTTTTGAAACCCCGGAAAATGAGCAGTAGCATTTCCGGCTTTAACAATGGTTTTAAAAATATCGCAAATCCCTGCATTTCGCATAAATGACGTCGCTTCCACTCCAAAAAAAATCGCAATATGAAGAGCATTATCTTCCTGGGCTCTCTTTAAAAAACGGCTTCCAGCTTCGCGGCGGACAGCGCGTTTTTCTTGAAAAGCTCGCGGATGCTTTCAAAAGAGGCGAACCAAATCAACTTGGTGTTTTTGTTCCTGGTTATGGCAAGACTATTACGGCCCTTGCCTCTTTTGTTATTGCCAGTCATTTAAAAATTGCGCAGAAACTTGTAATATTTGTGCCTCGCGGCAACCTTCGTGACCAGTACGCCGATACCCGTGAACTTTCTCGTGTATTTGCCAATCTTGGTGCGCCGCCATTTTCTTTCTGCGTGGCAGACTCTGAGCGTGTTTTTTTAAAGAATCTGCAAACACGCATAATAGTTACAACCTATCAATATGCTGCAGGAAAAGGAGGACATCGTGCCCTACAGGAATTTTGCAATACTGCGCCGTGCATGTTCATTTTTGACGAAGTGCACCACCTCTCGGAAGACGGCACGTGGGCAACCAAGATTTCTGATTTCCCGCACGTGGCGAGTGTAGCACTCTCAGGAACACCACTTCGCTCGGACAATAAAACGCTTTTTGGTGTTCCATTTGAAGTGAAAGCAGGAGCTGACGGGAATCCTGAACAGTACTATGTGGCGCTGCATGAAGTAACACTTCGCGATGCACATTCAGAAGGAAAAATTTTAAAAAAGGTAGGAGTGCATGTCATTGATTACATGATAAAAATGGCGCGTACCGACACCGGCGAAACAGTTGAAATGTCTCTGTCGAAAATGATGGAGCTCACGAAAAATAAAAATGAAGTGGACGCATTTCTTGCGAGAAAGAAAATGCGTTTCCATGAGGTATACCTTCATTCTCTACTATTCCCGGCTTTCGAAAAATTTGCGGAGAAACGGAAAGCCTTACGTGAAGAGCTTGCTACAAAAGGCAAGCTCAATTCACAGAGTCGCCTGCACCAGATGCTAATTATTGCGATGAGCAATAAACACGCGGCTGCAATTCTTGATTATATTCAGATCAATTTTCCGCAATATTCCTCTGCGCGTATTGGGCAGGATATACCTGAATCCGAACGGCTCGGGCTGCTCAATGAATATCGCAACGGCTCAATTGACGTGATGGTACAGGTAGATATGATCGGCGAGGGCACGGACATCAAACCCATCAGCGTCATCATTAAGGCTGACCTCGTACGCGCGTTTTCAAAAACGATGC
>DASPKH010000361.1:0-2640 GCA_035628175.1 Patescibacteria group bacterium | reverse complement strand
TCATCAGTCCCTTCCTTTTCAGCCAAAATCGTTACGGATTTTTTTGTAATATTTTTATGAAAAGCTGTTGTCTGGCCGAGGAAACCCTTCACAACGTTCACATGACATTGGGTGAGCATTGTGGGAACGGGATCAAATTTTGCAGAAAAATCGAATAGCGTAAAATAATCCGTTGCAGGGTTTTCAAGGCCAGTCGGGCCGACGTCAATATTGGAATATTCATACACATACGGGTTCATTTCAAGCTTAAATTCATGAAAAGCAAATGTGCGGGAATAATCCAGCTTTGAATTTGCATTATGATCCGCCCCGTCACCGTCAAAAAGCGCTTCGACAAAATCAACGTTATGAGCGGCAAGCGAAATATCATACGTGTCGGTCGCCGAGCACATGGCAAACATAAAGCCGCCGTCAGAAACAAACGTACGGATCTTTTCCGCAACAGCCTTTTTCAGATCGGTTACTTTTTTAAAACCAAGCTTTTTGGCGGTGCTTTCCAGGAGCGCCACCTGCTGAATATACCACGGCGCATTACCAAATCCACCTGCAATAAATTTTCCGTACTGCCCTGTAAAATCCTCGTGATGCAGGTGCAGCCAATCGTATTCTTTTAACTTTTCATCTAATACTTCCTCATCCCAGATCTTATCATATTTAATCTCAGCGTACTCCATGGCAAGAGTCACTGCATCATCCCAAGGCTGAAAACCAGGTGGCACATACACCGCAATTCGAGGTAATTTTTCAAGCTTTTGAACATCTTTATTATTGCCTTCAGACTGTACTTCAGCATAAATTTGAGAGGCTGTACCGCCATCAACATTTTCAAACATTACGCCACGGATACGGCACTCGGCTGCGATTTCGCTGGAATAGTCCATCATAAATGAGCCACCGCGATAATTCAAAAGCCAGTCCACCGTGCCGCCTTTCGACAAAACCCAGTAGGCAATCCCGTAGGATTTTAAATGATCGGTCTGTGTCATGTCCATTGGTATCAGCAGCTTTTGCGCTGACGCTGTCGAGCACGCTACAAGGAAAACCACAAACAACTGTTGTACAAAGCGCTGTATTTTCATGAAAGAAACTATTAATAAGAAAGTGTTTTACAGTAACGTAGTTTTAAAACGAAATGAACTTCTTTCGGAAACGTCAGATATACATGATTATTTTTGCAAATACATTCCAAGCATTATACTATCAGGCAACCGGATTATGATTTTAAAAAGATTTTCACTATTTGTTCTTCTCTTCACATCTTTTACCGCTGCCTTTGCACAAGTTCCTGTGCAGACAGAGTGGGCATCGCGCATAGTGTATGTAAGTTCGTCGTTTAATTCTTCCGGCGCTTTTTCTGCATCACAGCTTCTCGGCAAACCCAACTCGCTTTCTTTTAAAAATACGACAAGCCCTTTAGCGTGGGCTTCAAAAAAAGATGGCGATGAAGCTACCCCTGGCCAGGTTGAAGTAATCCGCGTAGGCTTTAAAAGCAATATTAAAGCTATACAGGCTGCAATCGTCGAAAATTATAATCCCGGTGCGGTTATTGCAGTCATTGCTTACAGCACTAATGGGGAAAGTGACACGATATATTCAGCTCATGCAGAAGCCACAGGGACTGGTGATCGAACGCTCAATATATTTTTTAAAAACAGATTTGATGTAGCGGAGCTGGAAATTCATCTCCATACGGGCAAAGTTGACGGATGGAATCAAATTGATGCGATTGCAATTTCGAATTTAGCAGAGCCGATTCAAAGCACTATCAACGTAGCTTCCACTTTTAAAAACATTACACCCGAAAATCTCGGCAATGGTGTCAATTCCCAATATGAAGAGAAAGCACCAGTGATTTCTCCCGACGGAAAGACATTATACTTTGTTCGGAAAAATGATCCGCAGAATATTGCGCAGACTGGTGAAGATATTTGGGTTTCAGAAATTTCTCCAGGAACATCCTCGTTTTCAAAAGCTGAGAATATAGGAGCCCCATTGAACAATAACATTTCGAATTTTGCAGGCTCGATAACGCCGGACGGTACCACAATGCTACTAGCTGATGCGTATACTAATACTGTAAATAAAAGTGCTGCAATCGCTACACGTACAGTAGATGGCTGGGGTGCGCCGCAAGCTTTAAAAATCGATAATTTTTATAATCGAAGCAATCTTGCCTATTACTCACTCTCCACTGATAAAAAAATCCTGTTAATGTGCGTTGAGCGTGATGGTGGTGCCGGCAACCTCGATATTCATGTGAGTTTTTTAAAAGAAAACAATCAGTGGACAGAACCGAAAAACATAGGACGAGATATCAACACAGCTGGACAGGAAGCAACAATTTTCCTAGCAGCGGATGGTACAACAATTTTCTTTTCGTCTAACGGACATAATGGCTATGGCGATAACGACATTTTTATGAGCCGCCGACTCGACTCAACGTGGACGCACTGGAGCGAACCCGAAAACCTCGGTAGTAATATTAATACGCCCGTCTGGGACGGCTACTATTCCACCGATGCATCTGGCGCACGAGCATATTTTGTTTCAGAAAATAATTCACTCGGAGGCAATGATATTTTTTCCGTAAAGCTGCCGCCATCGCTCCAGGTACGGCCTGTCGTGCTTGTAAGGGGAAAA
>DASPKH010000360.1:0-9556 GCA_035628175.1 Patescibacteria group bacterium | reverse complement strand
CTCAGGACTGGAGTACGACACACTCTGAATAATGACAGGTAATTCCGTATCAGCCGCGCGCACCGAATCAATAAACATTGCATAAAGTGCTTCCATGTCAATTCCCGCAGTGGCAAGCGCGCTTTGGAGCAGCTCCGGTGCGTAATAAATCCCGTCGTACAGTGGATTTGGCTCCATGATCGCATTGATACCTACAAAAAGTGAATCTCCTTTATAACGCTCCGTAACACTTTTTACCATCGAAGCATAGAGCCTTTGTTCCTCAACATTTGTCCAGAGCGTAGAAGCACCATTACTATTCTCCCATGAAACATCGCGCCGACCGGCGCCTTGGCGCAGTGCAATTGTATAATGCAAACCTGACTGGCGACAAAATTTTACAAGTGAGTCAGTCGTAGCTGCCGATTCAGGGTTATAATCATACGGCGGAGTTACATCCTGAAAACCAAGTGTGCCGATCTGCACAAGATTTGCGCCTGTATTTTTTAAAAAGTCGAAATCTGCCTGGGTTTTGGCGTTAATATTCGTGGTATTGACGCCCCGAAAATAGCTGGGGGTTTTCCACTTTTCAAATTTCGCATTCTGTGCCGTAGCAGTATGGAGTGATACTACAGCAAGCATTAGTAGAAATGCACGGTTCATGATGTATGTGGTAAATATGGTGTTTCTAATTCTGCTATCTGCTTTAAAAAGCATGGTGAATCACAACTCTATTGTCGGATAATCTACTAAAATATTTTTTAAATCAAGACCTATACTATTTATTTTCAATAACTTACAATTGTTTCAGACATAGTTTTAAAAATTACTTCCCTCAGGAGCTCATCATGATAGAATTTTTACATCCTTGAAAAGGATATTGAGTTTTTTACTTCTTGGCTCAAAGCATTGAAAAAAGTGTAAATTGAGTTATTAAAAATTTACATGACAATTGGTACAATAATCAGACGAAGTATTTGTAGAAACGACTACTCTATAATAAAGAAATGTATGTATAATTATCTTTTTCTGACACTTTTCCTGTTCTGCCTAATAAACAGTACTGCTTTATCCCAAGAGCTACGATGGATCTGGGCAAAGTCGCCTGAGCGAAGTCATCCCGAAGCTTTAGACGAACGGCAGTCGGGCCATCAAATCGTAGTTGACAGCAAAGGAACAGTTTTTATTACTGGGGAGCAAAAATTCCTGTTGCGGCCCTACACAGACACATATTGGCAAGTCAGGCCTTTTTTGAGTAGATATGATTCAAAAGGCGCTACGCTTCTTGTCCACTTTTATGATGATTATGACACCAATTATACAAGGCTGCGTATTGATGGGTCTGACAACCTGTATATGGCGGGTACGTACAAAGGATACATACATCTCGCAAATAAAACGCTATCTGGCTCCTCGACATCCTCAAGCGGATTTGTATATGCGATAAAGCCTGCTGCCACTGAAGTATATTGGGCTAAAGCCACCGTTGGAAAGAATAATGTTCGAATTCATGATGTCGCTGTGGATAGGAACAGGAATGTCTGCATTACCGGGACATTTCTCCAACCATACATTAGTCTCGAGAAAGATACATTATATTCTAAAGGAAACAATGATTTTTTTATCGCAAAGTATAACTCTCTCGGTGACTTGCTGTGGGCGCGATCTGCCGGAGAAGATGATGCAGAAAATGGGATCTGTATTACAGCTGATCCGTCAGGCAATATTTATGTAGCGGGCACATTCTACAGTGATTCTATAGCCTTTGGAGAAATTACACTGACGCACAGGGACAGGAATGATATCTTTCTTGTAAAGTATAATCCTAATGGAAATATACTTTGGGCAAAGACCATAGGTACATTTGGGATGGATAGGCTCAGTGGCCTTTACACAGACAAGCGCGGCAATATCATTCTGTTAGGTAATTTCCTGGCTCCTTCCATTACATTGGGAGGATTTCTCCTTATAAATTCCAACCCCGGCACAAATGATGTTTTCCTCTTCCGTATAGACTCCGATGGCAACGTACTCAATGGACTAGCTCTGGGCGGCACCAACGACGACATCGTCACTTCACTTGCGGAAGACCGCTTTGGCAATCTCTTTCTGGGAGGCTATTTTAAAAGTCCGTATCTGACTGTTGGTACTAACACCGTGCTTAATGCAGGGTCGAGTGACATATTTATAGCAAAAATCGATACCAACGGGCTTTTTTCGTGGGTGCGATCGGCAGGAGGACAAGAAGAAGAAAAATGTAACGGAATTGGCGTTGACACACTTGATGGTATCTATATCACGGGTTCTTTTAAAAGTTCCGAGCTGAACTTCGGAGAGCGTACGTTAAAACGCAAAGGCAGTGAGGCAATGTTTATAGCAAAGCTAGACATGGAAACGACTTCTACAATAGAAACAGTTGAGCATAACCCCGAAAAGATTATGCATGCAGTACAGGGAAGAATATTTATTCCATATTCAACATTCGGCAACAGGATAATTCAGATATATTCACTTACGGGTGAAATGCTCCAGGAAAATCATATGAACGAATACGAAGAATTTCTTCCTATATCTGGTCTAATAAGGGGACAGTATTTCTATAGGATATCTGGAAATGGATTTAATACCCGAACAGGAGTGATATTGATTGAATAATAGTTTGATTAAAACTCGCTCTAATACCACCTGCCATTTAAAAGTTTACCCTCGCCTATGCAAATGCAAAGTCAGGTAAGTTCCCAACTATCATTTGAGCGAAAATCACTGACCGAAGAAATTTAAGTAATTCCTTAAAAAAACTTCTTGCACCAAAGTGCCTGATTGCTTATCTTATAGCAATTCTTTTTAAAACAATTCGCTGCAAATTTCACCATGAATAATACCAATGGCACTACAGAAAATCTTTCCATCGAGCAGATTGCCAATAAGCTGAAGCGGGCTGCGGAGTTCATCTCATCGCGCGTGGTGAACCGCGGCGAAGTAATTGAGCAAGCATTCTGCGCTCTTCTCACAGGCGAACATCTGCTTTTACAATCGCGGACCGGTACAGGAAAGACACTTTTAAGCGAGCAGCTTTTTGGCATGTTTTCCGGTGCGCATATTTTCCGTGTACAAGCCAGTAAGGAGCAGCAGCCCGACACATATTTCGGTGGGCTTGACATCGAGCTTTTGAAAACGGGAAAAATTGTTCACAATACAGCGGGTTCGCTTGTGGAGTCCGAGTTCGGTTTCATTGACGAGATTTTTGATGCGAATGATTTTACGCTTCGCGCGCTACTCTCGCTTTTAAACGAACGGCGCCTGATACGAGGTGTGCAGAACGTTCCCGCGAAAATCCACACGGTGATCGCTGCGACGAACTACTTGCGCGTGACTGAAGTGACAGAGGCGCTCCTTGACCGGTTCCTGTATAAAGCAATTGTACTGCCGGACAAAGAACCATTCATGCAGTATAAAATTTCGCAGCAATATCTGCAGCATTCTGCGCGAACGCTTACACCACCCGAGCAGATCGCTTTTAAAGAATTACAATACTTCCATTCATTCGTAACAGGAAATAACCCGAATATCGAGATTTCCATTACTCCGGAATTGTTGTACTTTACAAATCTCGTGGTGCGCAATTATGAATTCCAGCGCAATCGCCACTTACGTGAGGTGAATAAAGGCGCCGCTTCGGCTCACTATAATGATTACTACATTTCACCTCGCACGCAGGCCAAATCGCTCGATCTTCTCCGCGCGCTCGCTCTTTTAAAAGGCCGTACGGAAATCCAGCATGATGATGTTGAGAAGCTTTACTTTGTCTTTGCGACAGTCGGAATTCCTGAAGAGGTGGCAATGTACAAAAAAGCGTATACCACGGTTTTAAATACTATGATAAGTTCCAACGGTTTTGAGCAAATCAAAGTATTGCTCGGATTTGAGTCTCTTCTTTCGGAGATAAGGAAGGATCATTCTGCCATGCAGCGCCCGCTTGCCTCGCTGACGAATTCTCAGTTAAAAAAGACATTTCTGGACTGGGTAAAAGAGACGATTGGCGGAATAGATCAGACACCAGAACATAATAAGAAGATAATAGAAGATTTTTTAAAAGATTTTATTCCAGCGTGCGATGAAGTCCGTGAATTAAAGGCTGCCCTTGAAATAGAAATGATCCGTCTTTTCCAGGAAATTGAACGTGAAAAAGCACGGGCAGCAAGGGCGAAGCTTGTGATGGAAAATTCATAATTATCATTCTTTTAAAATTTTAAAAATAAATGAGCCGCGAATTTGTAGATAACACCGATTTCTTTTCACGGATGGAGCAGTTCGGGTTTTTCGACCGCGTGGAGAAAAACCTGCCGGAAAACTTCACCACCGTGTACGAGATCGCACGCGTGCTCGAAGATAAAAGGCATCCGCTCACGCAGAGGCTTGCGCCCATTATATGGGACATTACCGAGGCGAGTGAAAATAACAAGAGTGTAGAACGCCAGCTTATCCCCAATCTCGCCGTTTCTGATGAGTACGAGGCAGACCTGATCCGCAGCACCACTGAAATTGTGCGGATCTACCCCTATCAGTTTTTGTTGCCAGATGAAGTCTTTTACCGCAAAATAGCTGACCGCTCACTGTGGATGCCCCGGCCTAAAGCACCCCGCAATTACCGCTACCAGACAGAATCGAATTCTTTTGCACCGGACAACCGTAAGCAAAAAGTATATGTGCTTTTTGACACATCGGCCTCAATGCAGTCATGTTATAGGATCCATTTGGCGAAAGCGATCGCGTATTTTTTTTTAAAAGAAAATATAAAGGAGTTGGGCACAGTTTTCTTCCGCACTTTTGATGCAGTGATTGGGCCGCTCTTTAAAGCAAATGACGTCCCGAGTTTTGAGCATCTCATCAGTGAAATAATGCATGTGACGGCAGAAGGCCGCGGTACAGCTCTGGAACATGCTCTGGAGGTAGCAATCGCAGATATCCGCGAATTGAGCCAGATGGGAGAAGCCGAGATACTCGTGATCACAGATGGCGTAGCGCATATCAACCTCGAAAAAATCCGCAATCTTACAGGTGATCTCATCACCGTCCATACTGTAAAAATTGGGCATGCAACGGTAGCTGTAGACCGGAAGATTATTGAAGACCAGATCTATCAGAGCAAAAGCGATGAGGCGAAACTTTTAAAACAGCTTTTTGAACGGAAGCGTGAGCTGGATCGTGAAATGTCGTCCACGCATCAGGAAAAGAAAAAAGATGCTTTAAAGACGCAGATCGGATATACTGATAAGCAGATTAATTCTATTACGCAAAAAATAGCAGAGCAGATTAATGCCAGCTATGGAAATGAAATTCAGCAGCTTTCCGAAATTTTTATTGAAATTGAAGATATTAATCCACATGAAATATTTTCGCTACCGGAGGAGCAGGTACGCGCGCTCGAGGATTTGGCAGATGATATGGTGGCAGTTTTAAAAGAAAGTACAGACGTGGAGGATATGAAAAAGGCAGCCCTCCTGTATGATCACCTTACCGTCCTGCTGGAATTTAATAAAATTGATGCCCCCCGTCTAAAAGCATCTGCACAGGAATTGAAGGAGGTACTTCAACATATTATGGAGACGGGTGAGCAAAGTATTGGCAATGAGAATATTCCTGTAGCGCCAAGTGAGCAGGAGCAGCTTATGCGTATGCTGAAAACAACGATGGCAAAAAGCTCTCCACAGTCGCTGGCACGTTTGCTTCGATATTTCTTTTTAAAGATTAAACGCACTTTGAGCGTGTTTAAAAAGCGATTGAAAGGAAACCCGCTATATCGAAATTTGCGCGGTTAATTTTTAAAGCTAAGGTTGGGCGGCCCCGTTAGCACCTGGATTCTTTTTTGTCTTTAAAAGTAACGCTTTTACCGCATCAAGATTACGTTTATCATCATCCTGATAGCGTTTCGAGAGTTGATCCTGAGGCACAGTAGGGAGATGATCTGCTTTCCACTGCTCAATATCTTCTGTCACTTCAGATTGCTCATTGATATTGTCGGGGGCAGGAAGTGTCTCTCGATCAGTTTCTAGGTGACTGCGCACGGATACGTTGTTCATCAGATCCACACCAAGCACATCGCGCAATTTTTCCAGAATAGTATTGCGGGTAAATGGTTTACGGATAAAACCTACAGCACCTGCTTTTACGGCGAGTCCCAGATTTTCCTTATCTGAAACAGCCGTAACCATCACCACTGGAATATGCTTCGTGGATTTAATGGTTTTCAGCATCTTAAGAGTAAGATGGCCGGAGAATTCTGGCATAAGAATATCGGAAATGATAAGCACCGGTCGGTGCTCTACAGCAAGAGCAACTCCCTCAAAACCATTTGCGGCGATGTAGCAGGCAAAGCCTAGATTTTGTAGCGTTTTTGACAGAATACGCTGCATCCAGATATCATCATCTATAATAACTACTTTCAAATCTTCCATTATTTATCACCCTGTGACTCATTTTGCTTATTCATGGCGTTTTCATTGTTTTCCTGGGATTTGGACGTGTTGGCGATAAATGCGAGCGATTTGCTCTCCTGTTCGATTGTCGGATCCATTTCAAGCGCAACAACAAATCTCTTTAAAGCACCAGGTTCTGTTTTTGCAGCATTTATATTCGCTTCAATTATTTTGTCATATACTTCTTTACGGTGTACAGCCACTGATCTTGGCGCTTCGATGCCAAGCCTTACGATGCCGCGCTCATGGCTGAGGACCGTAATGCGTATAGAACTGCCAATGGTGATCACCTCACCTGCTTTGCGGGAAAGTACTAGCATTATGTTCTCTCTCCGGTTGACCTGACAGCACCAAAAGAAAACATTGGCTGGTACTGCTCATTCGGTAAAATTACCTGACGTCCAGACTGGCTTTTTGTATCAAGCAGCACCGGCGCTTTCATATTCGCCGTAAGTCCAGAAGGTGAGAGCGTTACAACCACAAAAACCGCATTTCTGTCCGGGTCAAATTCATTGCCTATATCATATGCAGCGTCAATATGCCATGGACTCAAAAGCGGGAAACCAATACCTGATTCCTCAATAGATATCAGCCATTTAAAGGGCGCGCTCTCGTCGTCACTTACGAGAACAAACTCGCGGAGATTTTCAAAACCCATTAACCCGTTTTCAAAAAAGAAAATGTGTCGCGGTTCTACTTCCAGTTCACCAAACTGCTGTGTATGTATTCGTCGTGCTTCCATGCTGTAATGAATGCGCTTCCATGCGCTTTTATATAGGTATATGAAAATATTATGTCAAGAAGTAGTCTTTTATGGTTAAAATGAAAGAAAATTTAAGAATATTTTTTATCAAAAAAAACTTTTTAAAAATCAATTTACCATTGAAAGAAAGTTTTATATTAGATCAATACCAAAACCTTTAAAATGTCTAATATCTTACGCCAACCACTTCAGTTTTGAAAAAAGCGTTCCCGTATATCTGATGTATCTTCCCGAGAATTTGCCACCTCTTCCTTTACCACTTCGGGGAGAGAGATCACGATTTCTACACGCCTGTTTTTTGCACGCCCTTCCAGAGTAGAATTAGAAGCCGCAGGCCGTTCTGCGCCAAAACCCCGGATACTCGTTTTAGCAGGTGATACTCCATGCTGTAAAAGATAATACCCCACAGTTAAGGCTCGATCGACGGAAAGATGCCAATTCGATTCATACTGAAATGTACGCATTGGAATAGAGTCCGTATGGCCGTCGATAGTTACAGATTGCTGAAGTCCACGCAGAACACTGGCCACAGAGTCAAGGAGTGAGCGCCCAAGGGGTTCCACATCCGACTTTCCCGGTTTAAAAAGCAACTGTTCCGGAAGCTTCAGAATGATATTTGAACTATTTTGGGCAATCTCAATTCCCTTTACCATCCCAAAACTACTAAGTGCAGACCGCATTTCCTCAGCTATCTGCACATTGCTTTTAAAAGTCGTGTCATACACTATACCTGGCAAAACACCTTTCCCGCCCGGCAAGATCCCTTTGCCCCTATTGTTTTCAAAATATGATTTCATTGCGGCGGAAATCTCTTGATATTTTGAGCTGTCTGTCTGCGACGAGGCATAAAGAATAACGAACAACCCAAGCAGTAGCGTGATCAGGTCTGCATAGGTAATCAGGTAACGTTCTGCCCCAGAGTGATCTGTCTCATCAGTGATTCTCTTTTTCATACCAGTATTTTCGGTAATTCGTTTTAAAACTGAAGCCGCTTTTAAAAACAGATAGGGAACAGCTTTTTCAGCTGTTCCCTATTGTAAAAATTTTCGAAGAAATACTTTAAGATCTATTTGATAATAACAAGTTTTTGTGTCATTCGCTCTCGGCCATCAATGACAAATATACCGGTGTAAACACCTGCCGGGAGATTATTGCTCTCAAATCGAAGTGTCTGTGTCGCACCCGACTCTACTACTCCGTCAAAAAGTGTAGCGATCTGTTTGCCAAGGGCATCGCTAATAGTGAATTTTACATGGGAATTTTTAAGAGTGCTGAATGACACTGCTGCAAAATCGCTCAATGGATTCGGAGTGACCATCACTTTCAAGGGAGATTGTTGAAAAGCCACATCATCTACACCAGCTACAATGTCGGCATCTGCTGTAGCCACTTTAAAGATACTACCATCATAGCTTGTTACCCAAATATCATCCATACCGGGATTGTACGAGACACCGCGGGCATTTACCACATCACCAGCTGTCGAGCTGAGCACTATTGTATCAACAGCGACACCAAGATTGTTTTTATCAATTCTTACAACATACGCATTCGTTAAAGCCCCACCCCCAGCCGGAAAAGCCGTAATTACCTGATAGAGATATTTAGAGCCGTCATAGGCCAGACCACGTGGTCCGAAATACTGCTGTGAGGGATTATTCACCTGTGCTTCTACAGCACCGGTTTCAGGATTTACAGTATAAAGACGACGTACACCATCGCGATCACCGCAGATCAATTTACCGTCGACAAGCGCTAAGCCGATCGGATAGGTTGATGCCGGACTTTTATAGCGTCGAATCAATGTTCCATTAGTGTCTATAGTAATAATCACACCACCATCACTGGTCGTCGTACTATTGAGCTTGTGAATATATATAAGGCCACGCTCTGTATCAAGTGTCAGGTCGGTACAGAGGCTATCGACATCAGGCACCTTGATTTCTTTTTGGATCTTCAGTGTCCTGGAATTTAATTTGTATATATACTGGGACTGGAAGCTCGTTACCCAAAGGCCATCGCGTCCATCATAGGCAAGGCCGTACGGGATAAACGAAACGCCAGTCTCCTGGAGGATAGAGCCTTTTGTACGTGGAAGAATGCTAAAAGTATTGGATACCTTTACCTTGGAGGCATCATTCAGTGATGTAACACGAATCCGCGCATTAATCGTTGGAGTATTGGGTACTGGCCATGCGTATGACGTTCCTTCAATTCCACTTCCTATCTCCTTCCAGTAATCGCCATTATTAGGCGAGAATTCAAGCTTCACCGGGCCAGTAAAGCCAAACCAAGAAATTTTCTTGTCTACTGTACCAACGATTTTCTCGCCACCAGT
>DASPKH010000359.1:0-8193 GCA_035628175.1 Patescibacteria group bacterium | reverse complement strand
TAGATAAAGTAGCAATTTTTATGTCAGTAATGCTATCCTTAGGAATATACTGAATATCGGGCGGGCACTCGCAACTGGTAGCATAGAGAGGTTGTGTGAAAAGACTCGGCATCCGCTGAATGGACACAATCTTTTCGCCTTTTATGCGAAGCCGGATTCCATACGCTGTTCTGGAAACAACATTGGATGATGATTCTACAACCACAGCGCCACTGTTATCAAGGTTTTTTAAACTTAGGCCTGTATTCGTATAATTGTGAAAAGTTGGAGCAGTGCATTCGCAGCAGGCCATAATGAATTCTGTTGTGAGAAGCGCGAGTATGACGATAATAAGCTTTTTCATAATTTTTTTCATGATTATGAATGTAGTAAACCATGAAAATCTAAAACGTTACGCCTTAAAAAAACAAAAGGCAAAGCATGGAACTCCACCTTTTAAAAACACTAGTATGCTCGAATTTTAAAATGTTTACCCTTCTCACGTAAACCACTTAGCACCAGTTCTTCTACCTCCTCCGGCAGCTGTGCAATCTGCCACACCCGCTCTGCATCCACATCCCCACCTGAACGTGCCACCGCTTTTAAAGCGTACAGCGCACCACCGAGCGAATGGTCAGCCATGTGCGCCGTGGCAACGGCCTGCCCGACAGCACGCGCTACGGCAATTTCATCATCTTTTAAAAGCTCCCGCGCAACAGCATGAGCTGTAACCGACGCTTTCATCGCATAACCTGTCGGCACTCTGCCTTCAGCCCAGGTTTTCCCGACGGCAATAGAATGATGCAGGCGCTCATCGGATTCCGGTTTTAAAACATGCTCCGCGCAGGCAATTGCCCACAGCATGAGTAGCCGGTGATGTTCCTTTTTTAAAAGGCCGCCGCGATGTTCGGCAATAAAGTGTGGGTTACGCATGTGTGGATTTTAAACAAACTTACTTGTTCTTATAGATCATATAATCCGTTGGTAATGGCTGGATTCCACTTAGCTTTATATCACTTGCTATCTGCGCGCGGTGATATGTGGAATGGTTGACGATGTGAAACAGCATATCGCGGACAGAATTTGTAAGTGCAAAGCCTTTCGAAGTTTTATACTCTATAATCTTTTCAAGATCTGTTGTTTTTAAAAGATGGAGCGATGTGGCGTGATTGTTCTGGTTAATTGCCTCAAGGGTTTCAGGCGGGCGAATTTCCCACACAGAGCATGTCAGATCCTTGCCACAAATTCGCTCATTAATAATCTGGTGTGCGTTTAGCGTATGATTTAAAAGCTTTAAAGCGTTCTCTGAAATCTGGCTTTCATTGTTTTTAAAAAGTGCAATGAGTTCGCGATTACAATGAAGATTGTATTCGAATAGTTCTTTAAAAAAGTTTGTGATTTCCATGTGATTGTTGAAGTTTAATTAAACACTGCGCAAAATCTTTTCCATCGCCCGGCCTTTCGCCAGCTCATCCACGAGCTTGTCCAGATAGCGCACCTGCTGCGTAAGCGGGTTTTCGATATCTTCAATGCGATAACCACAAATCGTGCCTTTGATAAGATTCGCATTAGGGTTGAGCGTAGCGTTTTTAAAAAATGTTTCAAACGTTGCTTTTTCATTGATGAGCTCGTTCAGTTTTTGCTCATCGTAGCCCGTGAGCCACTTGATAACGCAGTGCAATTCTTCTTTTGTGCGGCCTTTTTTCTCCACTTTTGTGACGTAATGCGGGTAGACAGAACCGAATGTCATTGTTGCCATGCGCTCGTTATGTTTTTCGGTTGCGGCAGCGTCAGTTTTCATATTTTTTAAAAGTTGTTGTGTTTTTATAAATAGATATTTGCAAAATTAATTAATAATTTCTCCTGTATTCTTCGCTAATTTCTCGCGCCATTTTTGAATATCCTCAGGTGTTTGCCGCACCCAATCTGTCACTTCTCCAACGATTTTTAAAGGCGCTTTCGTGCGATAGGAACGGGTTGGGTTTCCCGGAAATTTTTTGTCGGTCACGTTCGGGTCATTTTCAAAACTTCCCGTCGGCTCAACGATATAGACGCGCTCATGTCCATCACCGCTTGCTAATGCCGCAGCAAGTCCCGCGCTATTTGCCAGGGCTGTGAAATAAATGTGGTTCATGGTGAGGTCCGCCTGATAATTTGAATTGAAACCCGGCTTTAAAAAATCGCCAATACCTAAATTTGCTCTCGTACCATGATAAAACGGGCCGCTGTCAGACGGTTTGTTTTTAAAAGAACTTGCCAAATCATAATTCTTTTTTGCGCTGTCACTATCGCCCAAATCCTCGTAGCACTTGGCGATATTTGCATACAAAGCCGGAAAAGCGCTTGTAACACTTTCGTCCTGTATTTTTAAAGCTGCTTGCAAACCCCTTTCGAGCCAATGCAGTTTGTCGGCAATATTATCCTGATGTCGCGCCACACAATACGCAGCCAGGAATTTTTCAAAGTCGTTTGTCGCTCCGTTCCATGCCTGGAGGAATATTCTGCATGCTTCTTCCGGTTTACCATCGTCTTCGAGCGCCATACCTTGGAGGCAGAGTTTGACGATGGTGTTGTTTGGGTTGAATTCCATTCTTCTGATGATTTAAATTAAAAAAATCAGGCTTCTTTAAAAATTGAATTGTCATTCTGAGCCAGAGCGAAGAATCCGGGTAGGAATGACCAAACGCGAACTTTTGACGTAGATTCTTCGCTCTCGCTCAGAATAACAAATTTCAACTATTCCAGCTTTTAAAACAAGTCGTTATTCTATCTATATTCATCCAGAATAATTTCTTTTAAAGGATTACCACCATCAATAAATAATCTACCATTCTCCGTCAGGGCGTGCGCGATATTTGCCAAAGCTTGCTTTTCTATTTCAGGATGTCGTCCGTCCAATGCTCCAACTCGTACTGCTATTGCTATATCGAACTTTTTCTCGTTCGGTTTAAGTCTAAATTGTTCAATTGCTACGTGCCTAAATAAAAGCTTGCCACTTTCTATTTCTGCCTTTGAGCCATTAGTAGCCTGCTGAATAGCCCGTGCTGAACGGTCAATTGCAAGAATATGTCCACTGCCGATTCGCCGTGAAATTTCCCTTGCCATCGCGCCCGGCCCGCAACCAATTTCCAGAACCCGAATTCCATCTATCAATGGAAGCGCGTGTACAATATCAGCAAGCCGTTTCGATAGTTTACTTTCCATCCTTGTACTTTTGCTTTATTCTATACTTGAATTTAAGAACCTTTAGATGCCAAAGCGTTACTGTCTGTTCTGCTGAAAGTATGTCATTTTCTTGGCGTATAACTAACCGGTCACGAAAAGAACGTATGAATTGAGACCAATAGTTACCCTGCGAATCATGTAGTAAAAAGTAAAACCCGGCATCCCCGAATTTTTTGCCCGATGACTCTAAAATCAGTTCGCTATTTGGCCCAACACGAGGATTCATTATGACCGTTGCATTACCTTTTGGTAGTGGGAATACTGCTTTTACACATGTTTTGCCGGATGGTAATGTACATGTTCCGTAGATACCTGAGTAGATGACCTGATTATTTGATTTATTCGTTCTGAGCCAAATTGTGTATTGTACCTGATGGGATATAGGGTCAATCAGTAAGATTATTTCGCTCTTTACAGATTCTGCATTTTTTACATTTTTAGCAGGTATGTTTAATTGATTTATTCTATTGCTGAATAATTTGTTGACTACAACCCCAAAAACTTTAAAAAAAGGATTCCATTGTACGGTTAAATTTAAATCATATAGAGACGTATTTTCATAAAAATCTATGACCTTTTGAGATAAGCTTGACAATTCAATGTCAGATAGATGTAGCATGTCTATTGAGGAAATGAGGCCTCGTGATTCTTTATCCCTGTCGATTACCAATCCCTCTTTCTCAGCTAACTGGTTGATAAAGTCACTTCCAATTCCATCCAAATTTCCAAAAGGGGCTATGAGCCAGGGGAAATCTTCCGGAGCAATTTTTTTACCCCAGAGCATCGCCCATTGCTGCGTAAACCAATCCTGAAATTTTTGATTTGGATATGCTAATCCCATTTCATTTGTGCTTCGTGAGGAAAGGGATAAAATTTGTTCGTCCATTCCATTCACCACATTCAGAAAGTGGCTTGAACCGCAATGTTGTAAACTCAAAATGAAAATCTTTCCTGTCCCTTTCTTTCATTGCGTTTACATGTCTTTTTGGGTGAGGAACCGAACTGCGCCCATGTACCATATCCGTCATTTCTTTCTGAGATTTCCAGATTGAAAAGGTTGAAACAGTGCGGGGAAATCTGATGGAGGCCAGGGATAACGTCGTTCCGGGATGGTCACGAACTAATTTTTCGACAGGCCTTCCCCAATGAATGAATCGTGGAATTTGGAGCAATTTCATTCGGGCAAGCGTAACCGCTACAACCGGGGAGTGGGGCGAATCAGCTTCAACGGTTTCTGTAGGAATTTCAAACTCCGTTAATTTTCCCCATTGCCGCATAAATGCTAATCGTGTGTGCCATCCTTTTGCTACTATTTTGCCCAATGTATTGTCGGCTAAAAAGTTGTCAATGGCAGTTTCGTTTTCCCATTGTGCAAATACTACGAGCTGCCTGACGAGCATGCGTGATGGCGAAAAAACAGCAGAGCCTAATGTCATAGCGAACATACATTCCGCATGAATCAAACCGGGAACAGCCTTTGGTTTGGGAGGCGCTAAAAGCGCTTTAAAAGCAGAACTGTACGATGTTTTTACCAGGTGGTAACTGAATACTGACATGTTCAGGTATTAATTGGCGGTTAGTATAAATTACATGCAAAGTTTTGGCGCTACAAGAATTTGGCGATTTAGAGAACTAAACTGTCTGCTACCCCTAAATTGTAATAGCCAATTTTAGTTGGTGCGGTTATATCCAGTTTTATTTCTCCGAATAAAGTAGTCCCCATTTTCCGATTTTCATTGTCCTATTAAATGATTGTCCAACTTGATATGGTTCTTGAACTTTTAGGTCAATTATTCTCTCAAGTTGTTGGTCTTGAATTTTAATATAATGCTTTGTTCTTCCTTTGCTTGTCAAGGTATAGTAGTCAACAATTTTCGCATTTAAGTTTATTGTCCTGCTGCTTCCAATATAAGCGTTGGTCAAAATTATAAGCGAAAGAGTTGTTCCTATAAAAATGCCTGTCATTGCCAAGGTCAAAATGAATATTCTGAAAATTGTCCTTAGTTGCGTCCAAATTTTTAATTTATATTCTTTTGTCTCGTGTTGTCGGATGAATCTTACATAAATGAAGTAACAACTCGGTATCATAATGATAAGTATTGGCAAAGCAAAATACTCCATAGTCCAACCAAATGCTGTATTAACCTCAATTAAAGTCAAATGATGTGGAGGAAAGAACAATGGACAGAATACAAATTCCGATAACAATATAGAAAACTGTGTGAAATTGTCGTGTTGTCATTGGTAACTATTTCATCGAAAATTGGCTGTAACTTCTGAATCTGCGCAGCTGTCTCAGTATTTTTAAAACGCGTAATTTCTATTCCCCGATAAATTAGTGTTCTGCACTTTTTAAAATTACGTGTTAAAAGGGAATACTTTTAAAAATACAATGTAAAGAGATAAAGGTAAAACAAACGCCCGTTTTAAAAACTTTTTAAAAAGCCACATCAGCAATCAAATACACCCCAGCAAATCTCATTCCGCAATTTCTGGTCATCAAGTACCAACTCACGAATCTCCTCCGGAAGCTGTTCCCGCTGCCACTGACATTCTTTGCGCCCCATTTCATCCTGCTCATCTTCTTCAACGGACGCCATAATAGCCCTGATTGCATACGCCGCAGCGCCAAGTTCATGTGCCGCAACATGCGCTACAGCCACCGCTTGTCCGGCTGCCAGTGCAGCGAACTTCGCAGCCTCAGGCATTCCTTTTGCAGCAGCATTTGCGGTAAAAGCAGCTTTGTGTGCTTCTTTCATTGTGATTTCGCCCCGTACCCATGCACGTGTCAATTCTATTGCCTGTCTTGGCCGTTTGTCCTCAGGATTGGCCTGCTCAAAAAGATGAAGAACGTGTTCCGCACAGGCAGCCGCCCACAATGCAAGCAGGTGATGATGCGCATCTGTCAGCGTTCCACCGCGCCGTATGGTTATAAATCGTGGGTCTCGTTCTTTTGGTAATATCATGTTTCAACTATTTACTTGCAATAGTCATTTTTTGAAATAGTGGCTAATATTTTGCCATCTGCCGCCAAAAAAACTTCTGTTCCTACCCGCCTTTTATTATTCCTAAATCTTTAAAAATTTTCTTTGTGATTTCCATTCTGCACGTACCAAAATCATCTCTTTTAAATTTTCTATCCTGGAGAAGTCTGGTTGCAAAAATGTACGTTCCTTTTTGCGTTTCAATATATCCTACCCACCATCCTGTATTAATATTGTTATCTCTTGTCCACCCGGTCTTTGCTCTTAAAGTATAGTCTTCATTTTGTTCTGTTATCATTACCTTTTTTACAATTTCGATATTTCGCTTTGAAAAGGGAAGGTTTTCTTCGTATAAATTTTTTATGAATTCCACCTGATTTTTTGGTGAAATTGCAAATTTGCCGAAATTCCAGAAGTCTGTGTCCTCTTGTGATAAATTTACATTCCCGTAGTTGCTCTTGTTGAGATATTGCTTGTAATTCTCCCGTCCGATTTTCTTTGCCAGCTCTACAAATACCCACCCGGCAGAGATTTTAAAGGCTTCTTTCACTGTCATATCATGGTAGATTTCTGGCCTGTATCCATATTTCACAGTGTCTGTAGTACGGACCCAATTGACCACTTCATTTTCATCACTGATTGTCTTTGTCTCAAGAGCAATGAGTAAATTAATAATTTTAAAAGAAGAGGCCGGTAGTGTTGCGTAGTGTATCCCAATTGTATCTGATACAATCCATTTTTGGTTAGTGTAATCATATAGCGCTATTGAACCTTCAACCGAGCAACTATCAAAGTATCTTTTAAAGTCTTTCCTTACAACGATATTATTTACATTCTCGCCAGCTAAATGCTGTTCCGTTTCCAGTTTTGGAGAACAGGATATGGCTAATATTACAAGTAACATTAATAAAATTAAAAATCTACATTTCATCTGTACTTTTGTTGATAAATTTGAAACTAGCCTCTTTATTACCGGAATGAGCCTAACTGGTTGTAAAAATAATCAATCTCATAACACCACTTTTTTAGCTGTTAACCTTTTGCCTGATATATTTTTCAAACGTCATTTCTCCTACTTGCGGTGCTAGTGTATCATGCTGCATCACCTCGATAAAAAAAGCAAATTTATCAAACGCATTCTTGTCGAACAGCCTGATTACCGGTAAACCAGCTTTAAAAAGTCCGATTGGTATGGTTGGTACTTTTTTCTTTCTTTTTACCTCGGCATTCACGATTTCATTCAATTGTTTGCGCGTGTAGATAGTTTTTCCCCCGGCTTCAATCACGGCATTTTTTGTAGTGATTGAGTCAACCACTACTTTGGCTAGGTCGCCTTCATAAATCGGATTCGTTTTTTTATCACCTTTCCCAATATTCACCAACTGTCCTTTTTTTGCCATTTCTATGATGTCTAAAAAAGCGCTGAAAATTGCAGGTGGCTTGATAATAGAGTAATCAATTCCTGACTGCATCAGGCGTTCAGAAAATTCATGATGAACTTTAAAATATTCTAAGTGCTGGTATTTCTCGGAGTGAAGGGCGGAAACATACACAAACTTTTTACAACCTTTTTCTTTTGCGAAATTCAAAATGTTGGTATTCCCATCCAAATCCACGTCTTTAAAAGTAGGTTTGCTCTTGTCGTTCGGAGACACACTTTTTCCTAAGGCAGATACAACTATTTCAAAATTATCTTTTATAGCTGTAAACGACTGTGGTTTACAAACATCTACCACAACGTGATTATTCGTGATGCCAGATAAACTCTGTGCTTTGGCCTCATTCCTTACTGCAGCCGTCACATCGTAACCTTGTTGTAAAAGTTCTTTTGCGACTTCTTTCCCCAGATGTCCGGTTGCGCCGAATAATAATACTTTTTTCATAGTTCTGGTTATTGTTTAGTGAGCGTAAACCTGTTGCATATTTCCGGCTTGGAGAATTGCCAAAATCTGTGCAAGTATGAGTTGTTCCCCTGTACGTTTTTTTTCTGAGGTAGTTACAGGAA
>DASPKH010000358.1:0-8001 GCA_035628175.1 Patescibacteria group bacterium | reverse complement strand
AGTAATTTCGGGACTATCAAAGCTTCCGATTACATAAATATTGCCATCTTTGTCTTTATCTATGGTAATACCATGCTCCTGACCAGTACCACCTGCCGATTTAGCCCATTGCCAGAGGGGAACCTGAGCATAGAGTGTCTCGGTCAACCCGTAAAATGATACAAAGAGTGCAATGGTCAAAGCAAGTGATTTCATAGTTGTCATATGGAAAATTATTGAAGTGAATATACTCTATTGACATACTTTAAAAACACATGAATACATGCTTTATCACAAAAAAAGGCATCCTTTTAAAAAAGGATGCCTTTAAAAATACTCTGCTTTTAAAAAACAGCGTTACATTCTCGAAGCGCCTGCGTACTTGCGGGCGATCTGGAGACGGTTGAGTGCGCGGGCAATTGCCTTGCGGGCCTCTTCCACATTTCCTTCGCCACCGGGACGGCGTATGAGCTCTTCGGCTCTGTCGAGGGCTGCATTTGCGCGGTTTACGTCAATTGCAGAAGCATCTTCGATAGATTCCACGATCACGGAAACCTTGTTATGCGAGACCTCGGCAAAACCACCGCTTGTAGCAAATACTTTATCCATTCCGTGCTCATCCACAATCTTGATCATCCCGATCTCAAGCGAAGAGATGATCGGCGCGTGATTGTACAGAACCTGGAAAGGACCTTCCGTACCGGGAACCGTGATGGACTCGGCGCGGCCGGAGTATTCTACCTGCTGAGGCGTTACGATCTCGACTGTAAGTAATTTATCTACTGCCATTGTATTGTATTACGATTTTTAAAACAATAGAAAATCTTACGCTGCCTGGAGTTTTCTGCCTTTTTCGATAGCTTCATCAATTGTTCCTACGTAGCTGAATGCCTGCTCAGGAATTTCGTCTACATTGCCGTCAAGGATAGCTTTAAAGCCTGCTACAGTGTCTTCCACTTTGACATATTTCCCTGCGAAACCTGTAAACTGCTCGGCAACATGGAACGGCTGTGAGAAGAATTTCTGAATCTTGCGGGCGCGCTGTACAGTAATTTTATCTTCGTCGGAAAGCTCGTCCATACCAAGGATGTTAATGATGTCCTGAAGGTCTTTGTATGACTGAAGGATACGTTTTACGCCCATCGCGGTATTGTAATGCTCAGCGCCAATGATAAGCGGATCCAAGATACGGGACGTAGAGTCAAGGGGGTCAACCGCAGGATAAATACCTAAATCCGCGATATTACGGGAAAGTACCGTTGTCGCGTCAAGGTGGGCAAATGTATTTGCAGGAGCTGGGTCAGTCAAGTCATCCGCCGGTACATATACCGCCTGGATAGATGTTACCGAGCCGCGGTCTGTCGAAGCGATACGCTCCTGAAGTGCACCCATTTCCGTAGCAAGTGTCGGCTGATAACCTACCGCCGAAGGCATACGGCCAAGAAGCGCTGACACCTCAGAGCCTGCCTGTGTGAAGCGGAAAATATTGTCAACAAAAAGGAGTACATCGCGGCCTTCATCATCACGGAAATATTCTGCCATCGTAAGAGCTGTAAGGGCTACACGTGCCCGAGCACCCGGCGGCTCATTCATCTGGCCGAATACAAGTGCTGTTTTGCTCAATACCCCAGACTCTTCCATCTCGCGGTAAAGGTCATTCCCTTCACGTGTACGCTCGCCCACACCAGCGAAAATAGAGTAACCGCCGTGCTGCTTAGCAATATTGTGAATAAGCTCCTGGATAATAACCGTTTTCCCTACACCCGCGCCACCAAAGAGGCCTGTTTTACCGCCTTTAGTGTATGGCTCAATAAGGTCAATTACCTTGATCCCTGTTTCAAACATCTCTTTGTTTGTCGAAAGAGCAGCGAATTTAGGAGCAGCACGGTGGATCGGTGACATTTTTGCTGAGCGGATAGGCTCTTTCTGGTCAATCGCTTCACCGGTCACATTGATCAGGCGGCCGAGGACTTCCGGGCCAACCGGTACCATGATCGGATCACCTGTGTCATGCACTTTCATACCGCGTACAAGTCCATCCGTAGCTTCCATTGCGATAGAGCGCACACGATCTTCACCAAGATGCTGCTGTACTTCGCAGATGAGAACTTCTTCCTGTCCGGTTTCAATGTTTTTGCGTGGGATACGTAATGCGTTGAGGATTTTTGGCAGGTGACCACCAGGGAACTCAATGTCCACTACAGGGCCGATGACCTGTACAATATGCCCTTCGTTCATAATTTAGAACCTGTTTGAAAGTAGGGGAATAATATGTTGTTTTTATTAATTGCCGGGAAGTGACAAATGAATAGATTGCTCTTTTAAAAGCACCATTTCATCTTTAGAATTTCAAAATTACAGAAATATTACGAATTGGCAAAAGTTCTTTTAAAAGCATTTCGCTTTTAAACAGGTTTTAAGAAAAAAAGCTTTTTGAAACTTGGTATTAAATTTGCGGTATCGTTTTAAAAGCGAAGTTTAGCCGTAAAATCTTTGTTGACAAACACTTATACAGCTGACAGAATATAGCAGAGTTCGGGCAGAAGGGAATTTTTAAAGTATAACAAAAAACCGTGTGAACAAATATGAATACGCAGCTTGCAGTGATTGATATTAATATCAATTACGATAACCGTAGGTTCAGAGCATTGTACACATCACCAGATGATGATACAGAAACTCTTTTTCAGTTTTCGCAGTGTGATAACGTTGTCACTGCCACATTCAGCGGGGGGAATACGCTGTATGGCAGCCTGATAGCTGTCATGGATAAAAACGGGTGCCTCGATATGCGCTACCAGTACATTAATCAGGAGCTCGATCTGGTAACAGGTATATGTCATGCCACACCGACGCTACTGGCCGACGGGTGCATCCGCCTCTACAAACGCTGGCACAGGACTTCCGGCAATATGCAGCGCGGTCATACGATCCTTGAGGAAATACTGCCGGATGAAGAGGTTTTTTAAAGCTCTGGTAATAAACC
The DNA here is from genome assembly GCA_035628175.1 of Patescibacteria group bacterium. Lineage (GTDB taxonomy): Bacteria > Bacteroidota > Ignavibacteria > Kapaibacteriales > DASPKH01 > DASPKH01. The sequence goes on along the minus strand of DASPKH010000358.1, from coordinate 5,036 downwards.
TCCAGAAGAATTCTTTTAAAAATTATCGGCTTTTTTGACTGCCATAGCGATGTCGAGCGCTTTTTCCTCATTATACTGGTAGGCGAGGTCGCGATATTTGAAAATATCAAGAATAGTCCCGATAAAAAATAATCCACCTGTCAGAAAGTATAGTATCCCGCTGCCGATCTTTTTCACATAAAACCTGTTGATCCCTCCAAACCCCATAAATCCCAATAACCCCAGACCCAGAACCATCATCGGCTCCTTCCGCTGTTCGCCATATATTGCGGCAAAGTAACGTCTCTGGCTCTCGGTCATCGTGGCGGTAGTGTGTTCCAGCATAAAGAGTTCGCGTCCCTCTACATTTGGTAAATATGATGTAATGTTTGACATAATTTTCAAAAGTTGGTTTTTAAAAAGGAAGCTAAAAAATAACAAAAGCCCGTTTCTTTTAAAAACGGGCTTTTTAAAACTTTGTTACGATTTCTTTTTAAAAAGATTAATAACCAAAAATATCCTCAAGAGTCAGTACTGTGACCTTGCCGAGCTTTGATAGCTCATCCATGCTGATCTTGTCTTTCGAGCCAAGAACAAGGAGCGTATGTGGCTGGCCTTTTACATATTTTGAGTGAAATTCTTCAAGCTTTGCAAAGTCCATGTTCGGAGCCTGTTCATAGACCTTTTTGCGAATATCATAGTCGCGCCCGAACTTCTTTGCGCGCTCGTAATTGAAAAGAATATCTGCGCGCGTAATACGCTCTGTAGCAATTGTATTTACAACAGAGTTCTTCGCATTTGCATATAGTGCATCAGCACGAGGTATGCTTGTCAGAAGGTCTTCCATTCCGGCAACTGCTTCTTTAAATTTATCAGCTTGGGTACCAAGATATGAGAACATGTAAAATGGTTCCGTCGGTCGCTGTGGAGTAGTATACCCTGCATATGTGGAATACGCAAGCGCTTTAGATTCACGGATCGTCTGGAAAACAACGCTTGACATGCCACCGCCGAAATATTCATTGAACATACGTGCGGTCGGCACCAGTTCAGCATTATAGGGTACAGATTTCGTGAGCCAGACAATTTCAGCCTGCACCATCGGGTAGTCTACAAAAAGTACTGTATTTTCTTTTGTATCGAGGAAATCATACGGTTTTGCCGAAGGGATGGCTTTTAAAGATGCTGGTGTTTTATGAATCTTACCCAAGTTTGCAGCAAATTCCTGTACCGGCTGCGGCCCATAGTACAATACACGATGCTGGTATGATGGAATTGATGCAATGATGCGCGTTAGCTCTTCGGGTTTTAAAGCCTGTAGCTCTTTTTCCGAAAGAATATCGGTGAAAGGATTGCGTTGGCCATTTTTAGCGTAACTTATCAGGGCTTGGTTTAGAATTACCTGCTTATTAAGTTTACGGTCTTTCCGTGACTTCAGCTCTCCGGCTATAAGCGCCTTGAGCGCTTCTGGATCTGCGTTAGGATTATTGATCAGGTCTTCCAGTAGCTTTACGCTTGCATCAAAATTCTTCTGCAATCCCGTAAGCGAAATTGTCAACTGATCACTGCCGGCTGATATATCAAATGAACTTCCTAGTTCGTACATTTTCTTTTGAAAGTCCTCGGCACTCATTGTTTTCGTGCCAAGATATTTCAGGTAGCTGGCAGCCAGTGGAAGTTTTTTATCATGTATTGTGCCCATATCCAGCACATAGTAGAGCGAGAAAAGATCATTCTCCTCATTTTTTAAAGCAAACACCGGAATACCGCTTGTAAGCTTAGCACGCTGGATATCATTCGTATAATCGAGGAATTTTGGCTGGATCGGCTCTACCGACGTATTAATAATCTGCTGGACAAATGGCGTAACTGTTTCACGATTCACCGAGATAGGGGTAATTTCCGGCTTCACCACTTTCTCAACAGCGCGCCTTTCTCCCGTTCTTTTAAAAACAGTTACATAATCATTGTCATAATACCGTTTAGCAAAGGCAATAATTTCTTCGCGGGTAATTTTCTTCAGTTCTTCAATATCGCCGACATAGTCTGCCCAATCGCGATCTTCAATAAATGCATCGATCAATGCCTCAGCGCGGCCGTCATTATTCTCGAAACGGCGCAGCTCGGAAATTTCAAAGTCATTGTGAATGGCTTTTAAAAGATTGTCATCAAATGCACCACGCTTGACCAGCTCTATCTGCTCTAAAAGCAGGCGTTTCACTTCTTCAAGTGATTGCCCTTCTCTTGGCCTTCCACGGAAAATATGAACAGAATAATCTTTTAAAATCATAGGACTACAGCCTGCCTGGAGGACCTTCTGTTGCTGATTTAGATTTAGGTCAATAAGACCTGCGGTGGTGTTTGACAAAATCATGTCCACCATTTTTAAAATGTTTGCTTCGCGTGTTCCTGCTCCTTTCATGCGAAAGCCCATAAGCAGCGATTCTGCATCAGGGCCAACCACATTGATGGTCTGGCCGTCGCCACTAGTGATAGGAACTACAGGCGTCTCTGCAACCGAAATATTCTCAGGCATTGCCTGTATACGCTGTGGTGCCACTGGTTTCCTTTCTGGCTCTGCTGTAAATGTATACGGCTCTACAGGTTTTGGCTGCATGTATCCAAAAGCAGCATCAATCGCGCGAATTGCCTTATCTGGGTCGAAATCCCCGGAAAGTGCAATTGCCATATTATTCGGGACATAATACCTGTTATAAAACTCCCTAATCTTGGTGATAGAAGGATTTTTCAAATGCTGTACAGTGCCGATCGTAGTCTGCAGGCCATAATTGTGATTTTTAAAAAGTGCTGACAAGAGGGCTTCCATAGCAGCACGGCCATCATTATCCAGTGAAATGTTTTTCTCTTCGTACACCGCCTCAAGTTCAGTATGAAACAGCCTTAGTACAGGATTTCGAAAACGCTCGGCCTCGATTTCAACCCATTTTTGGAGTTGATTTGAAGGAACATCATTAACGTAAACAGTCTGCTCATTGGATGTATACGCGTTTGTGCCGCGTGCTCCAATAGACGTCACCATTTTATCATACTCATTGGCCACAGCAAACTGCGCGGCAATACCCGAAAGTGAATCAATCTGGCGGTAAATTGCCTTACGTTCTGCATCATTTGTTTTCGTACGGTATACTTCGTACAAACGCTCTATTTCATCAAGGTATACCTTTTCTTTTGCATAGTCTGACGTACCATACTTATCTGTACCCTTAAAAAGCAGGTGTTCAAGGTAATGCGCCAAGCCTGTTGCATCTTTTGGGTCGTTTTTGCTTCCTGCGCGAACAGCGATAAGCGTTTGGATGCGAGGTTCATTTTTATTGACAGTCATGTACACTTTAAGGCCGTTTTTCAATGTGTAGATCCGTGCCTTTAAAGGGTCGTTGGTCACCTGCTCGTACTTATACCTGCCATCCGGGGTAGCTACATGCTGGGTGGTAAACTGCGAATATCCTGGCGATAATGTCGCAAAAGTAAGCGCACCGGAAAGCAACCATGCGCGTATAGAGTGTTTCAATGCAATTCCCATAGTCCTATTGATGATTAAAAAAACAGAGTGGCGTGTGTGATGCAATTCCATTACTTCGTATAATTTACGAAAAGGTTGCAATTCTCTAATAAATCCTTTTGAAAACTATTGACGGATAATCTACCAATTCTAATATTATTATTCTCTTTGTAAAAATTACGGCTCTTCAATAGATGAAATTCACTTTGGCTTTACAATTTTTCTTCTTTTAGATACTCTATGGTTTAAAAGAATTTTCCTTTTTAAAAGCTCTCAATGATTATCTGGTCTCTTCTTGCATTTCTTAGCGTTTTCGGAAGTGGTATTCTACATGCGCAAACAGCTGATGACTTTTCTATTCCCCCTCAGGTACGGTTTATGCGCGCATACGGAGGCAGCAATGAAACACAGCCACCAATTGTTATTATGCCTTTAAAAACAAACAGCTCGTTTAATCCACCCATAGGCGAACGCCAGGTGACGATCGAGATGGATGTACAAGCTTCTATTCCGCCAAGCTTGTACGTGAAATTCGTGCACTGTACAATAGACTGGAAGGAAGATGATAACATTTTTTTAAATGATGCGACTATCCTGCGCACGAGCAATATTGAGTGGCAAACAGCACCGGCAGGAGCGCGGTTTTATTCTTTTCGCGGACGGGTGCGGGTGCCGGACGAGCAGGTAAAATTTCCGTATGCTGGTAACTGGAAAGCGAAATTTTATAATTATGACAATGAGCACGAGGCCTTTGCTGAAGCGCGGTTTTTCGTTGTCAATCCCGTGGCATATGCTGAAGTGAACGTGTGGAGCAGCTTTTACGAGCCAAAGCTACAGGTGAGTCCGTCAGCGCTCATCATCGAAACGCAGGTAGCGGCGGATAATAATATTTATGACTCACGGCTCAGGACGGTCACGCTTTACCGTAATCATCGCTGGCAGGAGCCCCTCCTCATTTCACAGGATCCGAAGATGCGCTCTTTAAAAAACGTGTATGGGCTTGATTTTCCAACCTCCGTCGGTGGTTTTTTAAACGTAGCAAAACGTTTCCGTATTGAAAATATTCCAGCACAAAACGACTACCGCGTGCTCGACCTCAGCAACACAGCTCAGTACCCGCGCATCTCTGCCGCACAACGCCTACCACTCAATGACCTTCCACGCAGTGGCAGCTCGATGTTTCGCGCGGACGACGGCGCAATGCTCACATATGCTATTGCACCGACGGACGATGATTACGTTGTGATGGAATTCACACTGGAGACTGATGGCCGCGTGCCAACCGAAGAAGTATTCGTGACGGGCAGCTTTAATAACTGGACGCCGACGCGCGAATGGCAGATGTACTACGACGAGAAGGACCGACTTTTAAAGCTTCGTGCCCCAATGCGCCGCGGTCGCCACAACTATCTCTATGCTACAGGGAAATTGAACGTAGAGACAAACCGTGTGGAGGAGCTTTCCTTTGAGCGCTATGAAGGCAATAACTCCAGTGCGCCGCTAAGCTTTATTTCACTCGTGTATTACCGTGAAACAG
>DASPKH010000357.1:0-7956 GCA_035628175.1 Patescibacteria group bacterium | reverse complement strand
CTTCGCAGACTCGAGCAATCGCTTTTGGTGAGGGGCCAAGCGGGTTTTCGTTTGATGCGAGCTTGATGATCTCGCCTGTGATGCCATAGATACGACGGATCTCTTCCGGTGACTGGCCTGCTTTATATGGGTTTAATTCCTGGACGTGCTGTGGGATCTGGATCATTTCGGAGTTTTTAAAACTTTTTTAAAGATATTACTGAATTTTTTAAACAGCTTCAAAATTACGAAAAAAGGGGCGATTGATATTACGGGAAAATCCTTAATTTGCCGCTTCGATGTTTAAACCAATTCTCTCAGCCTTGTTTTAAAAACTATGCGTCACGTTCTCGCCTTTCTCACGGCAATTTTACTTTTAAAAAGTGCTGTTCTTGCCCAGTCCGACACAACAACCGTTTTAAAAGACAGCGTACGGACGGTAGTAATTGTGCCCGAAAAAACTCCTTTGTCCGAACAGTTCAATGTCCTTGTCGGAACAGCGCCGTTCCCATATTCTGACCTTAATGCCTTGCTGCGTGAAAGCCGGTTCGGTGGAAGCGAGGAATTTGCCCCGCGTGCTCTCGGCGGCTCAATACTGCTTGGATTTAGCGGACAATCGGTGTTTGAGAAGTGGCGGCTGATGCTGGCAGTGTACATTCAACCGGATAATGTAATTCGCAGCGGTAGGATAAACCCTTCGACGGGCGATCCGCAAGAAGCGGTCGTTAGCTTTTGGAGCGCAGGCGTTGAAATAAGCGGCGGCTATCACGTTTTTAAAAATGATGAATTCGCACTCTATCCTTTTGTCTCGGTGCTCCCCCAGATCAATAACCTGAGTGTAGAGGAAGGGGAAAATGACTTTTTTCAAAACTTAGAAGAGCGTTTTAATAATTCAACGGAAATTTATAATTCGATCACGTATTCTGATGTTGCGGTCGTAGCGGGCATTGGCGCTGAGAAAATTTTTGACTTTTCTTCTTTTATACCGGAAATGTACCGCAATATCTATCCGTTGTCGCAATTTGTGCTTGGGATCCGCGCCGGATACTCGTTCGCCCCGGGTGCAACTCAGTTAGGCTCCACACGAGGGCTAGACTTTGATGCGAGCGGGCTCCGGCTGACACTCAATATGGGGTATTCATTTTCCTTAAAAAAATACAAAGCCAAGATTATCAGTGAGGAAAAATAGATTTTTAAAGTATTGATACATGCTTTAAAAAATTACATCGTTTTCAAACCCATTTTTAAACTCACGCGACGCTTGATTTCATCAGGCGTCGCCCCATTTGTATCCACACCACGTCCGCGTGCTGTCCAAAGAATCCGGTTTTTAAAACGTTCGTAAGAATCATTCCCACGTAGCTTTGCCTCTAATGATTTTGATGTAGAATATGCACGAAGCTGGCTCAAAAGCTCATTACTCATTGGCGTTCCGCGTGTAACGTTAACCCCTGAAGCAGGATCGTTGATAGTTTCGCCTGCGTAGCGCGCCAGCTCAGTGAATTGGCGCGGATCGGCAAATCCTTCCACTGTTATTTCCAGTTGTTCCGTTCCTTGTGCACATGCGCTCTCAAAATATTCCAGCCTTTTTATGATAAACTGCGCAGCATCAGTTATTGCTTCATCTACCTGACGTGCGTAGCCTACGTATTCATCCGTCGGCTTGTGAATATAACGTGTGGAGTCATTCGTACCAAGCAGATTGTACTCGAATTTTAAACGCAGCGCCTCCAGGTTTTCCGTGGTATTCGGCAGGTGATAACCCGTTACAAAAAACGGTACATCATATTTTTCAAACGTAAAAAGACCGTAATTAGCTGGGATTTTTAAAACTGAGACCAGCGCAACAGAACTCTCCACCGAACATGGTGTTTTTAAAAACTGCTCGATTTTTAAATCGTCAAGGCAATCGCTCGTATAGCGGAGAGTAAGGCTTTTTTGCGCCGGCAGCGAACCGGAAAAACTACCTGATTCATCCACAGGAAATGTTTTTAAAAGAACGCCATCTTCATCTGTCACTGCTACCGAACCCGCCAGCCGGATAGGAAATTCCGGGGCCGCAAAACTACCTCGCACCAGAACCGGCCCGCACAATTGGAAACCGTAAATGTCATAACCACCGCAACCGCCCTCGCGATTGGACGCTACAAAAATCGAATCGCCCCAGGTAAACGGGCTGATGTCGTCGCCCTCAGAATTAAGCGGTGGTGGAAGAAGTTTTGGTGCACCCCATGAATTCGGCGATATGCGTTCTGCTTTTAAAATCTCAAATGAACCATTTTCACCATAGCCACGTGAAGCAAAAAATAATGTGCCATCAGTGCTGATCATCGGCGTGCGCTCGTCTTTTGCCGTGTTAATTTCATCTCCAAGATTGACTGCTTTCGTCCATGTACCGTTATTTTTAAAAGAAATATAGAGATCAGCTCCGCCTAACCCGCCTTCGCGGTCAGAAGCAAACACCATAAATGTGCCATCGGGAGAAATGGCCGGCTGTGAATCCCAATTGGGCGAATTGATATTGGAATCAAGCGCTTCCGGTCTACTCCATGAATTTTTTTTTAAAACTGACCTGAAAATCTGTACATTCGAACGCGGATCATCATTGGTAATTCCAGCATAATACAATTCCGTAAAATTTTCCTCAGTATTATAAAAGAAAGCCGGCGCACCGGAATTCTCCAGCAGATTTAGCGGCATTGATCGCTCTAGCTGTGTTCCCCCAAATCGGTTGTTTTGAAAAGCCGCTGAGAAAACCGATTCCGACCCTTTTTTAAAACCCTTCACATCACGAGTGGATGTGAAATAAAACTGCCCGTTTTTAAAAACTACCGGTGAAAATTCATCCTCATGCGAATTAATCACCTGCCCAAGATTTCCCACAGCCGGTATATCCGGACAGCGTGGCGTGGCGCAGGAAGCGAGGATCGGTAATAACAAGAGAATTTTTTTTAAATAGTTCATATGGAAGATGTGTTCAGTGCGTATTTTTAAAACGAAAATACTCAAACTTCCCGAGAAACTGAATTTCTGTCACAGGATGCGGATGAAATTTCGAATTAATTACAGCCAATACCAGGAATATCGGCATGTCTCAATTGTCTTGAAGGTAAAAAAATATTTTACTAACTGGAAATAAACCTGTATTTTAAATATACAGATCGTTCTTTTGTTATCCGAGGGCATTATGAAAAACACATTTTTCTTTTTACTAGGCTTTGCTATAATGAGTTACACTGCTCACGCTCAGTGGGCGCGGCTCGATCTGCCGTCGGGACAATACCAGGATATATTCTTTTCGACTGAAAAAACAGGGTTTCTCGTTGGTGATTCAGGAATGATTTTAAAAACGATTGATGATGGCGTGACGTGGCGGAAGATTGAAATTGAAACGAATGCGCATTTAAAAAGTGTGCACTTTCCGTCGGAGAATGTCGGCTATATTGTGGGCGACAGCGTGTTTTTAAAAACGGCGGACAGGGGGAAACGTGGGAGATGCAAAGAAAAAGGCAATTTTGGGGAATAAACAGAATTACTTTCTATTCGGAGAGTCTGGGTTTTGGGGAGTATCGCACGTTGGGTAGCCTACGTACGACCGATGGCGGCCAAACATGGACTTTGCTGGCTGACTATTCTGATATTGGCATTGTGGACGGACATTTTACTCACGCTACGTATGAAGGTTCTTTCGTACGATCGCTCGATTCAACCAAAAGTTGGGAGAATATTTTTTCTGATGTTTCTTTACCCACGTGGTTCATGGTTGTACGTTTTGCTGATTCTAACAACGGCGTCGCCGGATGTGGTCCTGGCCTAGGGTTGGGACAAGCCGGTTTCGTGCATACTTCCGACGGCGGAAAAACCTGGCATTCATTAGTGTCTTCTGGCTGGATCGGACAAAGCCTAAAGGATAGTTCAGGGAATATTGGCAAGGGTATAATTGATATATGTTTTGCATCGTCCACAATTGGCTATGCACTGGCTGACTCGAAAATTTCCACTCGTTCAGATTTTGGTATTTTAAAAACACGAAATAGCGGCACCGACTGGACATTTTTAAGAGTTGATACTGCCCTGCATTTTTATTCCGATGAAAATTCTACAGTCTATTTTAAAAATGAAAATGTTGGCTATATCATAGACGGAAAAGTTTTTAAAACCACTACCGGCGGCGAAAAGACAGTTTCGGTGCAGCAGCCGCTTTTAAAAACATTTTCTCCCAGTATTTATCCAAATCCTTTTAAAAACTCTGCGCGGATCAAGCTTCCAGAAAATTTCGAACAACCGCAGCTCAGGATATTTACTACAGCGGGAGACGATTGTACACACACTTTTAAAAGTCAGTTTTCTGAAAATTCGTTTGTCATAGAGCGGAAAAGCGCTTCGGCGGGCATGTATTATTTTACAATCGAGAGTAAGGGAAAACTGTTGCTGACGGGAAATTTGCTGTAGAATAGTTTTTAAAAACAAATTCTTTTTTACAAGGAGGCGGCTAAATCTGTCTCCTTTTTTGTTTGTATTTTTGCGTTTCAAAAATTCTCTTTTTCAATGCAGCAGGTAATGAATTCCGAAAAACCTTTAAAACCCCGCGTTGCGATAATTTTTACCGGCGGCACGATTGCCATGAAGCTTGATGAAGCATTTGGCGGTGTGGTTCCGGCATTGTCCGCAAGCGATATCCTGGATGCGGTGCCAGGCGTGCGCAACATGGCTGATGTGGAAGTGTATGAATTTGGGCGCTTTCCGGGGCCGCACATGACACCGGAAAAGATGTTCACGCTTTCGCAGTTGGTGCAGCAATATGTGGCACGCGAGGAGATCACAGGCGTTGTCATTACCCACGGCACAGATACGCTGGAGGAGACGGCGTATTTCCTTGATTGCACGCTTCATACGCAAAAATCTGTTGTCGTCGTCGGTGCAATGCGGAATTCAAGCGAACCTGACTGGGACGGCCCGAAAAACCTGCGCGACGGTATCATTATCGCCTCGCATCCTGGTTTTAAAAACTTTGGTACTATGATCTGTCTTGCCGGAACGGTGAACGCTGCGAGTGAAGCTTCAAAAACTGATACGAATGAACTGAATACATTTGAAAGCTTCGATTTTGGTCCACTCGGGCGCATTTCCTCGCACAATGTGATCCTCTACCGCAAGCCACTTCACCGCGAGACTTTTTCAATTGACAACCTGCCAAAATATATCCCGCTTTTTAAATGTTATGCCGGAATGGGTGGTGAGCTGATACATCACGCCATTGAGCTTGGTGCAGATGGAATTGTGGTGGAAGCCTTTGGTGTTGGAAACGTTCCGCCGCCGGTTTTTTATGAGTTGGCTGAAGCTGTAAAAAAAGGAATCCCTGTTGTGCTTGCCTCGCGCTGTCCGGTTGGCCGGACTGAACATATCTACGCATACGAAGGCGCCGGGAAGCAGCTCTATGAATCAGGCGTAATTTTCTGCGATTTTCTCAACGGGCAGAAAGCTCGTATAAAGCTGATGGCAGCGCTTGGTGCAGGTTTGAATTATGTGCAATTGAAAAAATCGTTCGAGTGGGTAGAGCACGGCAATAGTGTTGAGTTTTAAAAACTCAGTTCAATTTTTAAAGTTTTAAAAGAATTTTTTCAATCAGGCAAACTCGATCTTGGAAACTCAAAAACCTAAAAAAGACCCCTATGCGGCCCTCCGCATAAAAGACTTTTCACTATATATCTCCTCGCGCTTTTTAATGACGGTGGCAATGCAAATGCAGACTGTCATTATCGGCTGGCAGATTTACGAGCTTACGAATGACCCGCTTTCGCTTGGCCTTATTGGTCTTGCCGAAGCGATTCCGACGATATCCATTTCACTGTACGCCGGTCACTTAGCTGATAAGATAAGCCGTAAAAAGATAATGATGAATTGCCTTGCAGCGTATCTGCTGTGTGCCTGTGCGCTCTTGTTTATGAGTACACAGTACGTGCGAATGGACGTTTTAAAAGGTGATATGTCATTGGTGGTGACTGCAATGTATGGCATTATTTTTATAAGTGGTATTGCCCAAGGATTTGCCGGCCCGGCATTTGGAGCATTCAGGGCGCAGCTTGTTCCGCGCGAGCTATATGGAAATGCCTCGGCGTGGTCGAGTGCGAGCTGGCAGACTGGCGCTGTACTTGGCCCTGCGATCGGCGGGCTGCTTTTTGGTTTTAAAGGTGCGATCCCAACATATTCTACTATTGTCGCGCTTTTGCTTATTGGTTCGCTTGCTGTAGTGTTTATTGCGCCGAAACCCATCCCACAGATGAAGGAGGGCGAAACAATCTGGGAACGGCTCACAGGCGGAGTAAGATTTGTTTTTAAAAATCAGGAGCTTGTTGGCGCGCTGACGTTGGACTTGTTTGCCGTACTGTTTGGAGGGGCTGTAGCGCTGCTGCCTGTTTTTGCAAAAGATATTCTGCATGTGGGAGCAGAAGGTCTCGGGATGCTGCGTGCAGCACCTTCTGTTGGTGCTGTGACGATGGCGCTATTCCTTGCGTTCAGGCCACCACTTGATAATGCTGGACGAAATCTTTTGTGGGCGGTTGGCGGTTTTGGGGTATGCATGATCGTTTTTGGCCTTTCAAAAAACTTTTATCTTTCACTCGCTGTTCTCGCATTGAGTGGCGCGCTAGATAGCGTAAGTGTGGTGATCCGCCAGACAATTACGCAAATGCTGACGCCGGTAGACATGATGGGCCGCGTTTCTTCCGTCAATACGATCTTTGTCGGATCATCCAATGAAATTGGCGCTTTCGAATCCGGTGTTGCTGCAAAGCTGCTTGGAACGGTACCCTCGGTGGTATTTGGCGGAATAATGACACTTGTCGTTGTCGGTGTTGTAGCTGCTAGTGCACCGAAGATCCGCAATCTTCATTTAAGCAAATTACATTAATTACAGAATGCCCAACAGGTTTTTAAAGAGAAGAAATTGAGATTTACCGTTGCTGAAATAAATACAGATTTTTTTAGACACAACCTTGCACAAATTCGCGCACGCGTTCCCGATACACCGATCATGGCCATGGTAAAGGCGAATGCTTACGGCCATGGTATTGTGAAATGCTCACAAATTCTGCGTGAGGAAGGCGTGGAAATGCTCGGGGTGGCATTTGCTAATGAAGCGATCATGCTGCGCAATACGGGCGATAGGGGCACGATTGTCGTGATGACACCGCCGGAAGCCGAAGAAGCGGAGTTTTTTGCCCATTATGATCTTCAGGCAGTGGCTAGCTCATTGGAAGTGATGGTTGCGCTGTCCAATGAATTTCAGCAGCAGGGAAAAGTTTTAAAAGCACATTTGTATATTGACACCGGAATGCGCCGCGATGGTATCCAGCCGGACGAAGCTGTCGAATTCATGCGCGTGTGCTCGGTTTTAAAAAATGTGGAAATGATCGGAGTCTGTACGCATTTTGCCACGAGCGATGATGCTGATAAGTCATTTGTCACGGAGCAGCTTGAGTGTTTTAAAAACTGCGTTGAACTTTTAAAGGAGAAGGGGTTTGAATTTCAGTATATTCACACAGCGAATACCGGTGCAATTGCTGATCTATCTGAATCATACTTTAATCTTATCCGCCCGGGAATTTCACTCTACGGTTATCATCCGTCGGATGTCCTAGAAAATCCGATGGATTTAAAACCTGTTATGCAACTTAAAACGCGGATCATTTCGCTACGCCGGATTCCAGCTGGAGAATCCGTAAGCTACGCGCGGCGATATTTTACAACAGATGAAACGACTATAGGCAGTATTCCTATTGGCTATGGCGATGGCTTCCCACGGGCATTAACAAACAGGGCAGAGGTACTTATTCGCGGTAAAAGATATAACCAGGTTGGCGCGATCTGCATGGACCAGTGCATGGTGGACCTCGGTGATGAGGATATACATATTGGCGAGGAGGTTGTCCTACTTGGAAAGCAAGGAAGTGAAGAAATCACAGCGGCAGAAATCGC
>DASPKH010000356.1:0-3178 GCA_035628175.1 Patescibacteria group bacterium | reverse complement strand
TGCCGTGGCACATGTAAAAGGATTTTTAGGGAGTGAGGACTTTCACAGCATCAATGAACAGATTCTTGAGTTTATCAGCGAGCATAAGCTAAATAAAATTGTTCTTGAAATATATGCGATAGTCCTCCCTAATACTTCAATGAAAATCTGGTATATCGAGGATTTTATTCCTAGAATCGTTCAGGCTGGTCTTCGCTATGCCGCTGTTATTGTTCCGCGTAATCAAATATCAAAATTTGTCGTAGAAGAGATTATAAAAAAAATCAAGCCCAGCCAAATTGAGATAAGAACTTTCACAAATGTTTCAATAGCCAAATATGCTATTGCATCAATCAAATAGATAACTGCTTCAGCTGTAATTGCTGAGTTTTTTGTATTTTTGCACCTGCAAAACTTCCGTTAGAGGTGTCGCGCCTTTTTAAAAAGCTTTTTACAGAAATTGCTTTTAAAAACTGCTGCGCGGCTGAGAGAGTCTCTTCGAACCTGATCCGGGTCATACCGGCGTAGGGAAATGGAAAATCCACAGGCAAAATTATCTTTTCTGCTTTTTAAAAGCTCTGTTTTAAAATATTCACCCGAATTTTAAAACACCACTTTTTAAAACTGTATTTGTCCTGCTCCATTCGATTCTCTCCTTTCGGAAATGAGTAAACTTTTTTACATCATTTCTTTAAGGATGGTTACACATGAACCGCTTTTTGCCTTTTGTCTTTTTGTCCTTTGCTGCGACGCCACTACTCGCGCAGACGCACCCCGATTCTTTAAAAACTTTTAAAAACAGCGATTCGCTGAAAGTCTATGTGACGCCCAGTGTGACGGTAACGTCGACGCGTGCCGAGGAGCGTAAAAGTCCTGTCCCATTTGCCGAAATAACGCAGGCGGCTATCGAGCAAACGCATACCGTACAGGACATCCCAGCGCTTTTGAGCGATATGCCGAGCACGTACTTCTACTCTGAGTCCGGCAATGGTATTGGCTATAATAAAATGACAATGCGTGGGTTCGACCAGCGACGCATCGCCGTGATGATCAATGGCGTTCCGCAAAATGATCCGGAAGACCACAATGTGTACTGGATTAATTTCCCCGATATGGCCTCCAGCCTGCAAAGCATACAGGTACAGCGCGGTGCCGGGCTTTCTAACTACGGTGCGGCGGCTATCGGCGGTAGCGTAAACCTCACTACGAGCAATTTCACTAATGAGCGTTCTATCCGTGTGATAACCGGATTTGGCCTACAGGAATACGGGGCGCAGGATATTTTTAAAACAAATGTCCAGAAATATTCAATTGAGCTGTCGTCAGGCCTTACGGGCAATTATGCCTTTTACGGGCGTCTTTCGCGCATTAATTCGACGGGATACCGCGATCATTCCGGTGCTACGCTCAACAGTTATTTCCTGAGTGCTGCACGCTTTGATGAAAATATGACAACGCAGTTGAACTTTTTTGGCGGCCCGTTTGCCGATCAGCTTGTCTATTACGGCGTTCCCAAGGCACATGTGAGCGAGCTGGCTCTGCGACGAAAAAATTACAACTATTTTGAACATGACTCCACAGGCCGCGAATTGGGGTATGGAGCAGAGCGCCGTTTTCAGGAAATCGAAAATTTTTCACAGCCGCATTACGAACTTTTAAACGATATTTTTCTGAGCGAAAACTTTGTTTTAAAATCAACGGCATTTTACTACACAGGCGATGGATTTTTTGATTACGACGCCTCGTGGGCAGATACAAGCACAGTTCGCCTTACGCAGGACTTCGGTTTTGCACCGACAGCAAATCCAGGAAATGCAATTATCCGTGGATTCGTTGGTAATCGTCATGGTGGCTGGCTACCACGGCTCGTGTGGAATCATGGTAGCGGCGAACTCACCATCGGGGCCGAAGCGCGCATTCACCGGTCAGAGCACTGGGGCAAGATCCAGTATGCGGAAAATCTTCCGGCAGGATTTGATCCGGAATATAAAATGTACTCACACAATGGCGTGCGCGATATTTTTTCGCTTTTTGCGCGTGAGCAGTACGAGGTTTTAAAAAATGTACTTCTAAATGTGGAAGGCCAGTTGGTATATCACCGCTACGCTATACGCAACGAGCGCGCAGGCAACAATTTTACAACGTACCAGACAACCAGCGGTGGCATCGTAGGTAATGGCGATGAGATTTTTAATATAAAGTACCTCTTTTTCAATCCACGCCTCGGCGTCAACTGGAATACAACGGAAAATCTCAGTATTTTCTCATCCGTCGCTTTTACATCGCGTGAGCCGCGCATGGCGAATCTCTATAACGCATCTGAGTCTATTTACGGTGCGCAGCCGCTTTTCACTGCCGATACAACAAGAGGCTCAACCCGTTTTGATTTTTCAAACCCAATCGTGCGTCCGGAGCGACTGCTGGATATTGAGCTTGGCTCGCGCTACCGTGATGAAAATTTCTCGGCTGGTGTAAATGTGTACTGGATGGAATTTTTTGATGAGCTGGTAAAAAGCGGCAATCTCAGCATATTTGGTTCGCCGATAGACGGCAATGCGCCACGCACTCGGCACATTGGTCTGGAGCTCGAAGGCGCGCTGTGGCTTTTTAAAAGCGCTTCTCTCGGAAATCTCCAGCTGGCAGCAAATGCAAATTTCAGCCGCAATAGGATCGTTGAATATAATTTTGTAAAAGGTGACGGCAGCACGATTTCGCTTGCAGACAATCCTATTTCCGGTTTTCCTGATATGCTTGGCAATCTAATTCTGACATATAATACCGGGAATTTCAATACGCGCATTATCGGGAAATATGTAGGCGCTTTTACAACAGACCTTTTCGGTAATATGATCGGCGACATGTTCCGTCAGGGCGTCGTCAGTTATGCTGATAACCAGGTGGAGGCCTATACTGTGGTCAATCTGGATGCAACATATGATTTTAAAAACATCCTCTCGATGCAATCTTTACGATTCCGCGCACAGGTGACAAATCTCTTCAATAGGCTGTATGCAGCGGGTGGAGAGGGGCAGGACTTCTTTCCGGCTGCGGAGCGGAATATTTACTTTGGTGTGGAATTGGGGCTATAAAGTTTTCTACAAGAATTTTAGATATAAAAATGGCGGTTCTTTGCGAAGAACCGCCATTTGCTTTTTAACGTGCTAAAAAGGGCTACTATCCTTTTTTAACCGTGAATTCC
>DASPKH010000355.1:0-7795 GCA_035628175.1 Patescibacteria group bacterium | reverse complement strand
ACAAATTCACTTTTAAAAACAGCGAATCCGCCCACACTGTGTTTTTTAAAAGCTGCGGACGCCGTTCACGGAGCCAGTCGCGTATGGTGAAAAATTTCCTGCGGAGTTTTGCCATTTTAAAAGCTTTTAAAGAATCCGGTTACTGTTTTAAAAATGCTTTTACGATTTCGCCGGATTGCACGAAATATACTCCCGCCGGCCATGCCGCTATTTGCAACTGAATATTTTCAACTTTCCCGGACCACATTTTTCGCCCGGAAATATCCAGGATTATTACATCAGAGTTTGTTCTTACAAAAAGTGAAAGTTCATCGTGCGCGGGATTTGGACTGATTTTTAAAAATTCAACTTGAATATCATTATTCGCTATACCTGAAATTGTCTCCGCTTCAATTGCACCAATTGAACGATTCGCAGAAAACGGCTTTTTAAAAAAATCAGTTTTCGGCTCACTCATGGTAAAACCTTTTCCAATTGCAGGCGAGGTTTCTTTTAAAAGATAGTTCGTTCCGGCAAACTGCGGGTCTTGATTGAGAATACGGCTTAACTCGGAGACAGGTGTATTCGGCCCGCTCCACGATGTATTATCAGGATTGAACCAAAGGTTATTTGAAAAGGTAAATGTTTCCGGCGCAGTATTCGGGCCGATGTTGATAGCGGGCTGCCCGGTATTGCCGAAAACCACGATGTTATTGCGGAAGGTGTTGTTGCCGCAAGACAGAAATCCGGATTCAGTCGTTTCCTGGAGAATCCGGATTGCCCAGCGTTCAGGGCGAATAATCGTATTATTGACCACCTCGCAATTCACCGCGCCAACAAATGCAATTGGCGTCATCGAACCCTCAAAGACATTAGCATACACGCGAATTTGGGCGGCCTCATACGTGGGGTTGTCGTCTCGGAAAAACTGCAAGCCCGTCGAGCCACCGATATTCAGCGCGCGTGCACCGCCATTTTTAAAAAAGTTGCGCTGAATCGTGATGTTTTTCGTTCCGCCTTTGGCCTGTATACAATTCGAACCGCCATTTTCAAAATAATTATCCTCAAAAGTCCCCTCGTGACAGCCAACCATATCAATCATCGAGCCGCCCGGCGAACCGTTTAAAAAACGGCAGTTGCGCACCGTGAAGGTATCAACTCCGGACATTTTCAGCTCGTCATTATTGCCTGTGGCATTCATGCTGCGCCATTCGCAATTCTCGAATATGATATGATGCGCAGGAGTTTCAAATGTGGCAGCGTCATCAATATTCACACCGTTGCCGGTTTGCCCTTCAAAAACCAGTCCCTTGATGCGCACGTACGCCGGATCACTGAGGTGAAACGCCTGAGAATTACCGCGAAAAATCACACTTTCGCCATCAGCCGCGCGAATCGTGATCCACGCTTCAGCCATTCCCTGCAGATTTGAAACAAAATCTCCCCCGCTATATACGCCCTCGCGAATGAGAATTGTATCACCCGGCTGTGCCCCCGAAGCAGCCGCCTGCAAGCGACTGAACTCGCGGCCTGCGCCAACTTCGCGTATTCGCGCTTGTGAAAACTGAGTGGAAAGTAGCAAAAGCGCAAGAATGCAATATAGATTTTTCATGATAATTTTCCTTTTAAAAATTACAAATTCTTGTAGGGCAGGTTTCAAACCTGCCCGGCGTCAGAATATCGCTTCATACATTCGCGTCAGAAGAGGGCGGGTTTGCCTCTCCTAAGAAGAAATTACATCAACCACTGAAATCACGCCATCACGATGCCTGATGGTCAACTCCTCCAGCGGGCGCGTCGGCGGTTTCTTTAAAACTTTTCCGTCGCGGGCGAACTCGCCGCCGTGGCATGCGCAGTAGAATTTATCCGCATCGGGCAGCCAGTCCACCGAACAGCCGGCGTGTGTGCATTGCAGTGAAAAAGCTTTAAAATCCTCGCCATTTTTTAAAACGATGATGTTCTTTTCGCCGACCTTCGCTGTGGTGTAGTCGCGGCTTTTAAAAAGCTCGGCGACATTGCCCAGCGCGACTTTTGCTGTTCGGCGTGTGTCGCTTTTAAAAAGTGCGGGAGCCAGATATGCTGCGATGCCGTAGGCAACGGGAGCGCCGATGACGGTGATGATTCCGGCGGATATTGTTTTTAAAAAGTTGCGGCGCATTTTTTCAGAAACTATGTATTTAACTATAAAAATTCATTAAATTTAGACTACCTAAATAACCTATAAAATTACTTTATAAAACTTCCTCCGAAGATGAAAGTTTTAAGATATATTCTTGCGATTATTTTACCTCCTATTGCGGTTTTAGTCTGTCATCAACCCAAAAAGATGCCTCTTAATCTGATACTAACATTTATCTGCGGATGGGTACCTGGCATAATACATGCTTGTATGGTAGTACACATGACTAATCATTGGGAAAAGGAAATGGAAGTTATTGAAGCGCGAAAAAGAGCAAAATTTATTTAATTACCAAAATTCTCCCTCAACTTTAGTCAAATTTACCCTTTTTAAAAGAGAGTAGCAAAAGATTCGGCGGTTTTTAAAAGCGCGGCGGAGAGCCGGATTTTTTCGTAATTTTGGTTTTTAAAAAGCACTCACACTTCAACATATAAAACTCAGAATTACCGAAATGAACGTTCCTCTTCTCGACCTTCGCCAGCAGTATAATTCTTTAAAAACTGAACTTGACGCCGCTCTTATCAATGTTGCCCAAACACAGATGCTGGTACTGGGGCCGGAGGTGGATAAGCTGGAATGCACATTGGCGGAATATTGCGATGCGCGGCATGCTATCGGTGTTTCGAGCGGGACGGACGCGCTGCTGATGGCGCTGATGGCGCTGGATATTTCGGCGGGCGACGAGGTGATTTTGCCGACGTACTCTTTTTTTGCAACGGCAGGCGTGGTGGCGCGGCTGGGCGCGGTTTCGGTGTTTGTGGACTCGGAACCCGTGACGCTGAATATTGACCCTGTAAAAATCCGTGAGGCGATTACGCCGCGCACGAAGGCGATAATTCCGGTGCATTTGTACGGGCAGGCGGCAGCGATGGATGAGATTATGGCGATTGCCGATGAGCACGGGATTCCTGTGATTGAGGACGCGGCGCAGGCCATTGGCACGCAGTTTCCAGACGGGCGCAAGGTGGGTTCGGTCGGGCTGATGGGCTGCTTTTCATTTTACCCAACGAAAAATCTGGGTGCCTTTGGCGATGCGGGGCTGATGACGACGAATGACGATGCGCTTGCGGTAAAACTCCGGCAAATACGCAATCACGGTATGGAGCCGCGCTATTATCACAGGCTGATTGGCGGGAATTTCCGGATTGACGCGATCCAGGCGGCGGTGTTAAACGTGAAGTTTCCCCATCTGGAGTCGTGGCACGCAGCGCGCCGCCGCAATGCGGAATTGTACACGCAGTTTTTTAAAAGCGCTGGTTTGGCGGAAAAGGAAGGCGTTGTAAAATTTGATGCGAAAAATAAAGTTCTTCTACCCCAGGCTGTTTTTAAAAGCTCAGGGGCGACGAATTACCACATTTACAACCAGTACGTCATCCGCGTGGAAAAGCGCGACGAGCTGCGGAAGTTTTTGAGCGATAATTCCATTGGCGCGGAAATTTACTATCCTGTTCCCTTCCACCGTCAAGAATGTTTTGCGTACTTGCAGCCGAATGACAGCGATTTCCCTGTGGCGAATTTTGCTGCGGCGACGTCGCTTGCGCTGCCGATTTACCCGGAATTGACGCGGGAGCAGATTGAATTTGTGGTGGAAAAGATAGGAGATTTTTTGGGGTAGTGGATTTTGGATGTTTTTAAAAATGTCATTCTGACCGAAGCGAAGAATCTATGGCGGAATGTCCTGACGCGTACTTTTGACGTGGATTCTTCGTGCTGCTCAGCATGACAGTGCACAACTGTCATTGCCAGCCACCGTCTTCGCGGTGTGCAATTACGAACCCAGGTTATCGCGTCCAAAGTATTTGTCATTGCCGTGTCGCAGGAGACTGCCCTTCGCAATGACGATTCATTTAATATAGTTCTTTGAAAAAATCTGCTTTTTAAAAACTTCCTCATAAGGAACATCCGCTGCAAGTTTTTTGTTTGTAGTGAGTTATGACGTTTCAGGAGGTTGAATTTGGGCTTTTTTGCCCCGACGAAGTTTTTAAAAGTGTTTTTTTTAAAAGAATGATAATGGATATTCATATAGATGCGGAAAAGATTCAGGCAAATGGCAACGGAGTAATTACAGTACAAGAAAACTCAAAAAGTATCTCGCAGCCACTTTTTAAAATGCTGATGATGACGCTTGGCGTCGTGTTCGGTGCGTTTGGAGTGGAGAGTTTTCTCGTGCCGAACCACTTTGTGGATGGTGGCATGACAGGCATTGCAATGCTCATTGCTGATATCCTAACGATTGAACTTTCAGCGCTTATTGTGCTTTTAAATACTCCTTTCCTCATTCTGGCGTGGTACCAGATCGGGAAGGAGTTTGCCGTAAAATGTATTCTGCTGAATATTGGGCTGGTACTCATGCTGATTTTTGTGCAGTTTCCGGTGATAACAGAAGATAAACTTCTGGCAGCGGTTTTTGGTGGATTTTTTCTTGGTGCAGGACTTGGATTGACATTGCGTGGTGGCGGTGTGCTCGATGGCGCGGACATCATGGCGATTATCCTCAGCCGTAAAATGAGCGCGTCTATTGGCGATGCTAACCTTGCGCTGAATATTGTAATTTTCCTTTTTGCAGGATTGTTCCTGGGGATTGAAGTAGCAATGTATTCTATTCTGACCTATCTCGCGGCGTCGAAAACGGTGGATTATTTCATCTATGGTTTTGATGAATATAAGGGCGTGTGGATTATTTCGCACAAAAGCGACGAAATCCGCGATATGATGTGCACGAAGCTCAACCGTGCAGTAACAGTTTTCCATGCGCAACGTGGCCTTACATATCGGGCTCAGGACGTACTGTTTTGTGTGGCGACGCGTGTAGAAGTTTTAAAAATCAAACAAATTATCCGCATTATTGATCAGCGTGCATTTATTACGGTTAATCCCGTAAGCAGTGTCTCAGGCGGCATTGTCAGAAAAAGGGTGATGGATAATTAATCGCTATTTTTATAACTTTTCAGCAGGCTTTTCGGTTACATTCAGACTGAAAATATTAATGGCAGGATTTTTATGAACGCACCTGAACCCAGGGAGCTGCTGGATTATAAAGGATTTCTATACGAATATTATCCAGAATACTCGGCTGTCGTCATTAATGAATATAATCATGGTAACGATATTGCTCGGGTGTTGCGGGCAAGTATATACCGAACTTATCGGCCATCTCTGCCCTAAAATCCTTGTGGTGAAAAATAGCAGCGAGAATAATTTTCTAACGCCATATAGGTTAACGAAGAATCTAGAAAACCAGCTATGTGAATTTCAACTAATTTGAAAACTGCCAGTGGGACTTATTCCTTCCTCTTAAATTACTACCGGATTCATTCCCTTCAAATGCAATAATTGGTGAACAACACGTGGTTATAGCTCAATATAAGCCTGATATGTTTATCTTGCATAGCTTTTACACCAGCGTATAATAATCCGCACCCTGCTCGGTATGTATCTGCAGCACTCCCGCCCGCACCAGCCGAACAATGAGCCGTGAGGCCCAACGCTCCGAGATATTTACAAGTTTAGCAAATGTTTTGACGGTGACGCGTTCGTTTTGTTCAAGATATTTAAAAAGCGCCTGCTCTTTTTTTCCAACACTTACAGTAAGTGCAGGTGCATCAGCATTTTGCCCTGCAAGGATCTTTTCCATTTCGCGACTGGCGGCGATAGATTTATCTGCCTGGCGAATATAGGCTTTGTTGTGGTAGAGTTGCTCAGCCGGGCTTTTGGCTATCAATCGGTGCGGTTTACGGTTGCTGCGTGCCACAAAAACAACGATCACATCACGGTATTCGATCTGCACTATTTCAATTTGCGGTTCCAGCGGTGGTTCAATATGAAAGCGGCAAGCGAATTTTATCATCTCCTCAACTTCCTTTTCGCTTTCAACGCCCACAATCGAACCATCATCATCCACGCCGACCAGCAGAAAACCACCTTTGGTATTGGCAAAAGCCATGATCTCCTTTGCCATTTTCTCCGGCGACGTAAATTTCCGTTTGAATTCCATCATTGCAGATTCGCCTTCATCTATCAGTTCTTTCAATTGGTGGCGGTTCATCGCTTTTTCCATCCGGTACGTATTATTTTTAAAGGCCCACCAATATTTCAAAATCAGGCGGCTTGCATTTTAAAACCACTTTTTTAGGAAAATAGTTTTAATTGAACGGTAAGCAGTTTTTAATATTTTTAAATGCGCCATACAGTTCATCGCTCAGAGCTCATCGCTTTCTAATCATACACCTGCAACTTTCTCGGCACCCAGAAATTAGGCAGAACGTAACCCGGGCGCGGCGCGTAAAAGTTCGCGCCTCGAATGCGTTTGTGATAGACCGCCGGATATTGCATCACCCAAAGGAATGTGTATGGCTGCTCTTCGTGGATAATAGCCTGAATTTCTTTTAAAAGCGCAGTTCGCTTTGTATCGTCAAATTCCACACGGATGTC
Organism: Patescibacteria group bacterium; assembly: GCA_035628175.1. Lineage (GTDB taxonomy): Bacteria > Bacteroidota > Ignavibacteria > Kapaibacteriales > DASPKH01 > DASPKH01. The sequence continues at coordinate 1,206 of DASPKH010000355.1, read as the reverse complement.
TTCGATGATCTTGTCTGTGCGCTTATCGCCGAAGCCCGGGTAATTTGAGCCCTTATTTGTCGCCTGCGTTGTGTGCCAAAGCTGGTAGAGATCGGGCGGTGTCGGATCGTTCACCCACGCACCAATCATTGCATCAAATTGGTACGTATCAAGATTCTCGAGGAAAACTGACCATTCGAGGCGCTGAATTCCGGCGCGGATACCAACTTTCTTAAATTCGTTAACCAGAATGACGGCAATATTTTCACGTGTTTCGTTTCCTGCATTAAGCAGGATATTGAACGAAAAATCAACACGTTTACCATCAATCGTTTTATCTAGAACGCCATCACCGTTAGAATCAATCCACCCGGCTTCTTTTAAAAGTTCTTTAGCACGCGCGGGGTTGTACTGATATGGCTTCATTTCCAGATTGTATTCAGGTCGCGTTTTCGGCACCGGCCCGTCAATTGTTGTTGCGTAACCGAGCATTACGTTTTGCACAAGCATGTCGCGGTCTACGAGATGCGAGAGTGCCTGGCGAACACGCTTGTCTTTAAAAATCGCTCGGCGCGTATTCCAACCGATGTACATGTATGTCGGAATATTGTATGTCACCTTTTTTAAATATGGCGTTGCCGTAGTATCCAGGAGTTCGTCAAACATGCGTGGCGGCACATAATCCATAAAATCCAGGTCCCCGTTTTTCATTGCACTCACAGCGCTCGTGCGGTCATTCACAGTTTTAAAAACGAGCCGGTCGGCATGCGCTACGGCCCATTTATTATTTGTGCCATTCCAGTAATTATCATTGCGGCGAATCTTTACATATTCTTCAGTGCGCCAATTCTCCATAATATAAGGTCCAGAACCAATCAGGTACGGAGCTTCACGGCCAATTTCCACACGGCCAAACCAATCGGCGAATTCTTTTAAAGCTTGATTTTTCTCTGCAAGGTCTATGTCATTGGTTTCCGCAAAAGAATATTTGTCAGTCAGGCTTTTCGGATCAAGAATATGTTTAGGGAGTATCCGCAGGTCGGTCCCGATGCTGTACAGCGCTAAGTATGACGGCTTCAGCATTTTGACGATAATTGTATAATCGTCCGGAGCCAGGACATCCTCTACATCAATAAAATAGCCACGAAGCGAGGCCGCATCAAGGATTAACGGGTTTTTTAAAGCTTTAAAACTAAAAACCACATCTTTGGCCGTCAAAGGTTTTCC
>DASPKH010000354.1:0-10353 GCA_035628175.1 Patescibacteria group bacterium | reverse complement strand
GCGCGATTCCGGAAAAATCGGAATAATAGCCCGATTTTTCCTGTCCTGATGTGACGCGAAGCGCGTGGTGGAATTCGTCTATCCACTGCGCGTCCATGCCGTATCCGCCTTTTTGAAGGGGATTTATAAAGCGGTTATCGTTCAGGTCCAGTTCGACGATGAGATAGTGCGTGCGGCCTGTCTGCTGCATCAGTTCGTCCACATGCTCTTTGATTTCTTTTAAAATATGTGTTGGGCTGAAATCCTTTATCGCGTGAACAGCATCAAGCCGCAGAGCATCAATGTGAAAATCGCGGAACCACATCAGCGCATTCTCGATGAAAAATTTGCGGACGCCATCGCAGTACGCATCGTCAAAATTAATCGCGTCGCCCCACGGCGTTTTGTACTTTTCTGTGAAAAAAGGGCCATACTCACCGAAGTAATTTCCTTCGGGGCCGAGGTGATTGTACACCACGTCGAGCACCACGGCAATGCCCTTTTCATGGCAGGCATTGACAAGGCGCTGCAGCCCTTCCGCCCCACCATAAGAATTCTGAACAGCAAAGGGAAAAACCCCGTCGTAACCCCAGTTCCGCTCACCGGGAAACTGCGCCACAGGCATTATTTCAATGGCTGTAATACCCAGACTTTTTAAAAAGTCGAGCTTTTCTTCGATGCTGTTAAAAGTGCCTTCGGGCGTAAATGTGCCGGTATGCAACTCATAAAAAATATAATCCTGGAGCGGTACATTTTTCCAGGCGGTATCTGTCCATGCGAAATTCCTCACGTCAATCGTCTGGGAGTGCGCGTGAACGCCGTCTGGCTGAGAAAGCGACGCCGGGTCGGGCAGTTCTTTTTCGTCGTCAAGCAGGATTTTGTACGTATCCCCTTTTTTTAAAAGATTTGTCGTGCCATTCCAGTAGCCCCATTCATCTTTTTTTAAAAGCAGTTTTGTGTTTTTAAAAAGGAGAGCTACGCTTTCACGGAGCGGCGCCCAGATGGAAATTTCCGCCTCGCCATTATTTAAAAAGTTGACGCCGATAGTGCGGCGCATGACATTAGTTCGTATCATTTTCTACCGCTTGAAATTTAGGTTGTTTTAAAACCACTATTGACCTCGCTGCGACGTCCACCACGTCTGCTGCGCCGTAAGATTCACCTTTTTCTGCGATGAGCCCTTCTGCTGTGTCGATGACTTTCATCCAGTTTTCGCCAAATTTATCGCAGGGCAACTTACACGGCAGCGCAGAGTCGCTTGCATTAAAAATGATATAAAAACTATCATCGATAATAAGTTCTCCCTTTGGTCCCATGCTGTGAATTCCTTTGCCATTGAGGTACACGCCAAGCGACTTTGCAAAACCGCTGTTCCAGTCTTCATCGCTCATTTCTGTGCCATCAGGAGAAAACCACTCGATGTCTTCCACGCCAACGCCTTTTATCGGCTGTCCTTTAAACCAATTTTTGCGCTGGAAAAGCGGGTGGCTTTTACAGAATTTAATGAGCTTCTGTGTGTAATTTAACAATTCCCCATCGGCTTTTTCCCAGTTCAGCCACGAGATGTCATTATCCTGGCAGTAGGCATTGTTATTTCCATACTGAGTACGCCCGAACTCGTCTCCTGCCACGAGCATCGGAACGCCCTGCGACAGGAAAAGCGATGTAAGGAAATTCCTCTTCTGGCGATTGCGCAGCGCAATGATGTCAGGATTGTCCGTTTCACCCTCGGCACCGCAGTTCCACGAACGGTTGTGGCTTTCGCCGTCATTGTTGTTTTCACCGTTGGCTTCATTATGTTTTTCATTGTAGCTCACAAGGTCGTGCAGCGTGAAGCCGTCATGCGCTGTTACGAAGTTGATGCTGGCAGTGGGCGTGCGGTTATCGCTCTGGTAGAGGTCAGGGCTGCCTGTAAAACGCGCTGCGAATTCACCCAGCATACTTTCAGCGCCACGCCAGTAATCGCGGATGCAATCGCGGTATTTGCCGTTCCACTCAGCCCAACCCGGCGGGAAATTCCCAACCTGATAGCCACCTTCACCGATGTCCCAGGGTTCAGCAATGAGCTTTACCTGTGAAATAATCGGATCTTGGTGGATAATATCAAAAAAGGCACTAAGACGGTCTACTTCGTGTAGCTCGCGTGCAAGCGTTGAAGCCAAATCAAACCGGAAACCATCAACGCGCATCTCTGTAATCCAATAGCGCAGGCTGTCCATGATGAGCCGTAATACGCTTGGTAAATTTGCGCTTAGTGTATTGCCTGTGCCAGTGTAATCCATATAGTAGCGTTTATCTTCTGTGAGCCGGTAATATGAGGCATTGTCCACACCACGAAAAGATATAGTTGGACCCAGATGGTTGCCTTCGCCGGTATGATTGTACACCACGTCAAGGATTACCTCAATACCTGCTTTATGTAGCGCTTTCACCATGCTTTTAAATTCCGTCACCTGTTCGCCACGTGTGCCTTGACTGGCATAGCGAACATCCGGTGCAAAGAAGCCGATAGTATTATAACCCCAATAATTAGTCAAGCCTTTGTCTATCAGTATACGGTCACGAACAAAATAATGAACCGGCAAGAATTCAATTGCTGTGATGCCAAGCTTTTTTAAATATTCAATTGTAACAGGATGGCCAATAGCTGCATAGCTACCGCGAATTTCCTCCGGTATTTCAGGGTGCAGCTTTGTAAAACCTTTTACATGAGTTTCATAAATAATGGATTTATGATACGCTATCTTTGGAGCCTTATCGCCTTTCCAGTCGAAGTGCGGGTCAACCACCACACACTTCGGCATAAATGGTGCACTGTCAGTTTTTGAAAAGCTCAAGTCAGCATCGGGATGCCCCATTTCATAGCCAAAAAGTGCATCGTGCCACTCGATTGTCCCGGAAATTGCTTTTGCGTAAGGGTCTATCAGTAGTTTATTCGGGTTGAAGCGGTGACCGTTTTGCGGCTCATACGGGCCATGGACACGATATCCGTAGAGCTGACCCGGCTGAAGTTCCGGTACATAGCCGTGCCATACCTGGTGGCTCCGCTCAGGCAGTTTTACACGGGCAATTTCTTTATTTTCGTCTTGAGAATCAAAAAGGCAAAGCTCGACGGCGGTTGCATTTTCGGCATAAAGGGCAAAGTTCACGCCTTCGCCATCCCAGGTGGCACCAAGCGGGAAAGGCTCGCCCGGGTAAACTACGATTGGTTCCATTCAGTTTTGTACAATGAAGTGATGGTTTTTAAAAGTTCTGAGTGTCGAATTAGATAATATGTCATGCTTAACACAAACTTTTTAAAATATGTTCAAGCAAAAGATTCAGTTTATTCAAGAAAAAAAGTCGGCTATCTTTCAACAATGAGGTCCTTTAAAAATATGAGCATGTAGATTTATACCGTTTCTCCATTATTCATGGTAGTACAATTAAGAATGGTTATAACTCCTAAAACATAGCGTAAATGAATTAGATATACTTTCTAAAAAAAACCTTTATTATGCACTTATATGCAGTAATGCTAGATGCTTATATATTTGGGTGTTAATAGTGGAATTATTTGAACTAAGATGAAATGCAATTTATTATGTAGCAGATAATCCAAAAGTTATAAACAGAAAATTTTGTCGCTTTATTGCTATCAGTTTTTTCTGTATGTTGTTGTGAAAATATTAAGGTAAGGAAATTCGATAGCAATGAATATTGTTACTTGAATTCAGCCAGTAATGTATCTTCATTTACAGGATTAGTCAGGCATGCAAACATCCCAATCAATAGGAATTAGTATAAGACTGCTTGCTATCAGTACATTATTTTTTGTAACGTTATTAAGTTGTACAAAAAGTAATCATGTCAATACTGATTCAGACTCTACTTCAAATAGTTTACCACCTGTAGAGACTGATGCCGCCAATGCAAAGTATTCTCCCGCATTTGCGGGACAAACAAGGATAAACGGAGTTCGTACCTCTACGCCGTATCAGGCAACCATTGTTACTTCAGCTCTACAGAACCCATGGGGCATTGTTAGCCTTCCTGATGGTGGGTTACTTGTTACAGAAAAAGCAGGGAACATGTGTATTGTATCACCTTCTGGGGTGAAGGGAAGTCCAATAAGAGGAATTCCTTCGGTAAATTCAGGTGGACAGGGTGGTCTCCTTGGCCTAACCTTAGACCCTCAGTTTTCAACGAATCGAATGGTGTATTGGGTCTTTTCTGAAAATGTCTCAGGAGGTACTGTTACCGCTGTAGCAAAAGGCAGGCTAGCAGAAAATGAGACAAATATAGAAAATGCGGCAGTGATCTATCGCGCCATACCCGCTGCAAATAGCACCCTGCACTATGGAGGCCGTATTATCTTTGATCAGACGGGCAATCTTCTGGTGAGTACGGGCGAGCGTTCCAGTATATCTACCAGACCACTCGCACAATCAGTGACGGGTGCTTTGGGGAAAATAGTTCGTATTACTACAAATGGACAACCCGCGCCTGATAATCCGACATTTGGTGTAGCCGGAGCCTTACCAGAATTATATAGTATAGGACACAGAAATCCGCAAGGTATTGCCCTTCATCCCACTACAAGAGAACTCTGGATAAGTGAGCACGGACCACGTGGTGGTGATGAGATCAACCGTGTGCAGCCTGGGGCAAATTATGGATGGCCTGTAATCACATACGGAGTTGAATACAGTGGAAAAACCATAGGTTCAGGTATTCAGCAACAGAGCGGAATGGAACAACCTGTATATTATTGGGATCCTGTTGTCTCCCCAAGTGGTATAACCTTTTACACGGGCGACCGCATCCCGGAATGGAAAAATAATTTATTTGTATGTGCTCTAAGCGGTCAACATATTGTTAGATTAGTAATTGAAAATAACAGAATAACAGGCGAAGAAAGGTTGCTAGCAGGTGAAGGCCAGCGTTTCAGAGATATTACTCAAGGCACGGATAACGCATTATATGCAATAACAGATCAGGGCAGATTATATCGGATAGATAAGAAATAGCATCTGAGATTTTAAATTTTCACTATACGAAAAAGCCCTTGCAGGACAATAACCTGCAAGGGCTTAATACATTTAAAGTAGAGATGGCCGTACCACACTTATCTTCTTTATACTTTACCTATGTTTATTCAACTATACTTCGAACCAAGCTATTATGCGATCAGGAAATGAAGACCGAGTAAAGCGAAATTGTACAGGTTATGCACAGGTTAATTGGAATTTAGTAGAAATTGAAACTAAGGTACAGGATTTGTATCAATATGCTAAACGTACTTTAAAAATAGAACCTTTTCAATACATAAAGGAAGAATTGTTAAAATCAGGAGTATTGGAGCGCCCTATCGTAACTGTAGAAGTCACGTATGTAAGTGTCCTTGATCGCTTTAATGAGTTTATCGAAAAAAGAAAAAGTACTGATGCAAAGGCTTCTATCAAAATTTACACTACAACATATATTCATCTATGTAAATTTATAGGCACAAAGTACAAATTATTTAATTTTGAAGATATAAATTCTGCTTTTCAGGACAAATATATTAGCTATCTTTTAAAAGATGCGCAGCTAACCAATACTACCGTTGGAAAGCATTTAATGATTTTTAAACCTTTCCTACATTGGGCGACTGATAGAGGTTATAACACTAAAACTGATTATCAAAAACTTTTTAAAAGAACGGAATTTGAGACAGATGCTACAACCTTTGCACTAACCTGGGAAGAATTAAACTGTATAGAAAAATTAGAACTATCTGAAAATCAGCGTTTAGACAGGGTACGTGACCTTTTTTTAATAAGTTATTATACAGGAATGAGGTTTTCTGACGTATCTACTTTACAACCACATAATATTCAGGGCAGTGTTATTCGATTTACTATTATTAAAACCAAAGAATCAATTTCTATCCCGATTATCCCCCCGTTTACAAATACTTTTAAGTAAATATCCCAACTTCGACTTCCTCCACACTATCCAATCAGAAAGCAAATGAGTATTTAAAAGAATTAGGCAAGATTGCACAACTCAACGATAAAGTCGAGATTGTACGGTATCGTGGCGGGGAAAAGCTTACTCAAATAGTAGAAAAATGGCAAGTACTATGTACTCACACAGCAAGAAGAACTTTTATTACCCTATCTCTTCAAAAAGGCTTACAACCTATCGACGTCAGAAAGATTTCTGGCCATAAAGATTTACGCTCTTTTGAAAAATATATAAAACACTCAGATGAATATCTAAAAACGCAGATGACTAAAGCATGGAGTTGACTCAGGTCAGATAACATTTTTCAGAAACTTTAGAGTCAGTACTCTACGTACCTAAGCCATAACCTTCTATGGATAAATTAAGAGTGTTGTTACTTAATATCTCAGAGGGTCATTGAAGTAATATAATCAACATTATGTAAACTAGAATTATATATTTTATTGACCCACACGCCATATATTTTGTACAAATTGACCACCTGTATAAAGTCAGCTGAATAGCAATTGCAAATAAGGATTTCTCTTTATACTCATATATAAACTCTATCCAGACTCTATATCAGCCCCTATACGTTTTCATACGAGAGGGGTTTATTCCTTTTTCTCAGAGATATATTGGAGATATTTAGAAAAAACAAAACCCTCCAAGAGAGGGCTCTGTTATTTTTAACCATATGTATCAGAAATTCGAACCCCTTATCTGCCACACAACACGCAAGAAGAGGCTATCCATTAGTCTTACGAATGTGCAATGATTGTATCCAATGTGTTTCTCAATAGGTTATCCCACTAGGGAAGCTGCTTAAAAATTAGTTATGCTATTGTTTCTTATGGCCGTTTGTATACGATTGGAGTTTTGAATTACTGATGTTAGGCTCATGAATCTCACGGCCTATAAGTTTTTCACCTTCCTCTATACTTAATATAAGAGGCCTGCGGGTGGTAAGATCAAACTTATCACCCTGTACAAGAACATGAAGCCTAATATCAAAAACTGCCAGGGTTTGGTCAGATTTCTCCTCATTAACATTAGAGGTCGTTACGCCCGTACCATCAACTATATATACAGCTCCTTCACCCATTACCGTAAGACTCCTATTTCCTTGAACAATAACAGCGGTATTCTCATCAATGCCAACGCCAATATTTTTAGGGTTCTGAGCAACGGCGGCTAATAATCGTCCTATGCGCCCCCGCTGAGCAAAATGCTGGTCAATGATCATTCCATCAATCAATCCAAAGCCTGAGGCAAGTTGGATAGAACCTCGTGTTTTTTGAGATTCATCGCTCCGACCGCTGATGAGCATTGTTTCGCACATGACTGATGCACCAGCTGAAGTCCCGGCAATGGTGCCTCCTTCATTATAAATTTCATGGATACGTGTAAAAATTGGCGTATCTCCTATCTGGCTGGTAATTTTTAGCTGATCACCGCCTGTAAAAAAAACAGCAGTAGCATCATCTAATATATGAATGTTGCGCTCTTCTTTTCCTTCAATGCGTGAGCGTATGCCAAGATCATAAATATGCTTTACACCAAGGCTGCGAAAAATACGCGAATACTCTTCAAACATGCCCTCAGGTTCATTTGAAGCTATAGTTGTGATAACTAGTTTGCCGTTTCCAACACGGCGGGCGACCTCTCGTAGAATATCTTTTTCATATTCTTTATCTTCATGACCGCCAATAATAATTAGCGTACGGTCGCGATTTTCTGCCATTGGTTAACCTTTGTATAATTGCAATACAATAAAAAAATAACTTATTTCTATCCGATAGAGCTTTCTATTGTCCTATCTTTAGAATAATGTCATAAGCTGTGAGAACTAGTGGCTTGAAGGAAGATGCTTTTTGATGGATTTGATTATCTGGCCTATTGAATCCGAGTGTTTTGTGAAACAATAATATCTTCTAATTGTAATTTTAAAGTAATATCCAAAAGAGGAAAAATTTTAAGAGATGCAAATGAGCGTAATGTGTATATCTATTACGTTCTTCAAAGGTAACACCATTATAGCTGCTTTCATCAATATGACCTTTAGGGCGTATTATATCTTCTCATTAAAAGGAAATATCTGATATTTAGCAAATCCTTCCATTGCTTTGTTAAATGTTTCATTGGCATAGTATTTCTTTACCCTGAGCTTGCATAGTACATCTTGCACGAAATCATAGACCGTATATTCCATCAGCTCAATCATAGGAAACATTGGCTCATAGGCTTTCTTTGAATTAACCACATAACGCCAGAATCGACTTCCATAGCCAGGCTTAAGATAGTTGTTACAGAAATCCTTGAGTTTCATGAGAAGAATCTCCTGCTGAGTAGGAATTGATGTTTCTCTGGGGATAGTTTAGCCGCAGCTATTTTCCTCTTCTTCTTCCGTTGTGCATCTAAATGATTCGTGGCATGTTGAAGTTCTTGAATTAAAAGTTCGCTATCTTGTTGCCACTTCTTCCGTTCTAAAACCTCGGCTATCATAAGCGCATTAGAATGTTCGAGCTCTGCTGTACGCTGACGTATCTGCCGGTCAAGTTCCTCTTTCATTCGCTTACTATTATCAATGTCAATAACGGCGATCTGGCAATATAGGTCTGTCTGTGTAGGGGCTTCTATTTCAATACCTTCTAGGCGTACGAAAAAGGTCTTCCATTCTTGGGCTGAGGGTAGAGTTCACATATAGGTTTATTGCGTGATTCGAGGGTCTCCTTTACAAAGGCGTAGAATTCATCCGGTTTTCCTTTACAACAAACTGTGCAAAGCGTTTCCCTTCTAACGCTATTTCTGTACCCAAAAGCTGTGTTATTGCATGATTGAGATTACTTATCAGACCATTTTTTGCTTTTAACGTTAAATATCCACAGGTGTATAATCATACAGTGCGATATACTTATTGTGTGCTCTTGTAAACTCGGCTGTTGATTCAAAAAGCTGCTCATTCTGCATTTGGAGTTCTGTCTGATATACGTGCAATTCCTGAATGAGCTTTTTCATGTCCCATGTGACCATTGCCTCTAGTTCGTCGTTGCTGCCGCTTTGCACCAAAGCTTCTGCTCGACTTCGTAGATCATTCATAGTGATAGCCTATATATAGAAGAAAAATATGACTGGACAAAGAAACGGCGGCAGAAAGAAATGACAGTAGAAAGATAAAAAGAAACTGTAAAAAGTTAACTCTCACTATTGCAAAACACATACTCTATCTAGTTATACTGCAACAGTTAAAAGGGATGAGAGTTCCTTAACAGTATAGCTCATTTTTCAAACACATCATTGTATTACTGGTGATCGTTTCTAATAAGTGTTTCGAATTAGGCCGTAATTTCGACTAACTAATGTATATATCCCTTCCTCTCGATAGAAAGAAACCACCAAGATTCCCCTAGTGTTTACCATTGAATAGAAATCATTATAGCCATGAAACGATTTATTTGAGAAATGACATTAGTACATAAAACAGCATTCTCTATATGCTCCACTATATTCAATAGCTGCGATATTTTTATATAATTGTTGTATTTCCCTGAGTTCATAACGCGATAATGTGACTTTATTCAAAAAACTATAGCACATAAAATGCCACTAAAAAACAATAAAAATGCTAAACGTGATATTGTTGTTATCGGAGCTTCAGCCGGTGGAATAACGGCGCTTTTAGAACTTGTCAAAACACTGCCTGAGGATTTTCCAGCGGCGATTTTTATCGTGCAGCATATTGCACCTCATTCAGAAAGCATTCTGCCGGAATTACTTAGCAGCCGTGGCGCGCTTAAAGCAGTACACCCAAAAGATGGTGAATTGATAAAGCCGGGGAAAATCTATGTAGCGCCTCCTGATCATCATTTACTCGTCGGTGACGGTGGTAAGGTACTTGTTACAAAAGGCCCAAAGGAAAACAGATTTCGACCATCAGTGGATGCACTCTTTCGCTCTGCTGCCTATATATATGGGCCTCGCGTAATTGGAATAGTGCTTACTGGGTATCTTGACGATGGAACATCTGGGCTTTGGTCTATAAAGCGCCTCGGTGGGCTGGCCATTATCCAGAAACCAGAAGATGCACTCTATCCTGACATGCCGACAAATGCACTTGAACATATCAAGGAAGATTATTCGGTTTCTATTTCAGAATTAAGCGCTCTGCTGGTAAAACTAACAGCTGAATCCGCTCCTAAAAAACCGAAAGTGCCACAGAAAGTGCTTGATAGATTGGAAGTAGAAGTTATCATTGCCAGAAGGGACAATGCTTTCCAGATGGGAATTATCAATATGGGTAAGCTTACCCCTTTTACCTGTCCGGACTGCCATGGAGCTCTTACACAACTTAAGGAATCAGACATCATACGCTTCCGCTGCCATACGGGACATTCCTACACAATT
>DASPKH010000353.1:0-3707 GCA_035628175.1 Patescibacteria group bacterium | reverse complement strand
ACAGTAATGCGCCGCTGGGACAACCGGGATGAGCTCTGTTGTAATATCAATGCCAAATTCCAGGCATCGCTCGGCGATATTCGGAAAGTGTTTTAAAACTTCCTCGCCGTCAAGATGGCGCACATCGAGGAAGACACATTCATCGCCACGCTTTTTCAGTTCGGCATCAATTGAGCGGGCAACGATGTCGCGCGGGGCAAGCTCCAACCGCCCGTCATAGCGCTCCATAAAGCGTTCACCGTCTGCATTTAAAAGTAATCCACCATGTCCGCGCACCGCCTCACTGATGAGGAAACTCTTTGCCTGCGGGTGGAAAAGCGTTGTCGGGTGAAACTGGATAAATTCCATATTGGCAATTGTGGCTCCAGCGCGGAACGCCATTGCAATGCCGTCGCCTGTAGCAATTGCAGGATTGGTCGTGTGTGCATAGACCTGGCCACAGCCACCTGTTGCTAAAAGGGTGATATTTGCGAGGAACATCTCAACGCGATCCTGCATAGTGTCGTAGGCATACACGCCATAGCACGTCGGGTTTCCCGTTTTAAAATGGGGGGTGATGTTGCCTTTAAAATGGTGTTCAGTGATGAATTCCACTGCGACGTGATGTTCCAGCAGCGTCACATTTCCTTTTAAAGAAAGCGCGTGAAGCAGCGAGCGCTCAATTTCCTTCCCGGTTAAATCCGCCGAATGGATAATTCTATGACGGCTGTGGCCTCCTTCGCGCACGAGATCAAGCTTGCCGTCTTTTAAATCAAATTTTGTACCGATTTTTAAAAGCTCATCCACTACTTCCGGCGCGTCGTACACAATTGCTTCCACGGCCTCGCGCTTGCACAGTCCTGCTCCCGCAATAAGCGTATCCTCGATATGCTCTTCAAAGCTGTCTTCCGGCGTGAGAACTGCTGCCATGCCGCCCTGCGCGTAGTTTGTGTTGCTCTCGGCACGCTCTTTTTTTGTGATGATGGTAACAGAGCCAAGTTCGGAAGCTTTTAAAGCGAAGAAAAGTCCGGCGATACCGCTACCAAGCACGAGGAAGTCAGATGTATGTGTTGTAGAGTTTTCCATTTGAAGTTCTTTTAAAAGCCCGGTTAATTAATTTTTTCTATGGAAATGAGCCAATTAGAATCTAACCGGTAAATTTCTTTGTAATCAGATTTATATCATTCTGAGGAAAAACATTGAAAAGGGGTGTATTTATACATCATTGGTGCTCCGTAGCAGCCGTGATCCGCTCAGAAATCAAACATAAATTTTTGAATAGAATCAAGGGCAAAATCCCCTTGATTTAATACCTCTTGATTTAATAGGAACCGGTTACTTCCTAATTCCTTTAACTTTCCTGCAATAAATCTATCATAATTTATTGAACTTTTCCGAAAAATGCATTAGCAGTTTCAGAACTATCTGAAGAAATATGCGCTATTACGATTTTGCTTTAAAGTTTCCGAATCCGTGCGCTTTGTATATTGAATAATATCTTCAAATACATATTTCTTTTGTAGAAAGTCAGTTTTAGCTCTTTCAATCTCGGGACAGCAAGGGTGACCGCCCACTGCCGCCGGAATGAAGTACGATGACAAACATAATTTCTTTTAAAGAACTCTATACTGCCTTTTCGGCAAGCAGGTTGTTAATCACGCCTTTCCGGCCGACGATCCAGAGTATGTCACCCTTTTCAAAAATAGTGCCTGAGCCGGGATTTAAAATTCGCTGACCATTGCGCTCGATGCCTACGACCATACTTTTCGTTTTTTCGCGGATACCTGAGTCACGGATGGATGTACCGATAAAAGGAAAGTTTTCATCCAAAAGAAAGTGCTGGAGCATCACCTCGTGTGCATGATGTGTGGCTTGGTGGTCATGCACGGGGGCCTCTATTATCTGGCGGAATTGTTGCAACTGCTCATCAGTGCCAAATGCGGCGATCTTATCTGCCGGATAAAGTTTTTCATCTGGCCCGGGAATGTGAATTATATTGTGACCACGCTCAATCACAGCAATGCTGACGCCATATTTTTTGCGCAGATTGAGTTCTTTCATGGACTGGCCAATGTAGGGTGAGTCCGCGCTGACTTTAAAATACGCAAGGTGTGAATCCCACGGGAGGAGTTCAGGTGTCGTAGCAGGTGCATTCTGCATTTCGCGTTCATTAAAATTAATCAGGAAACGATGCTCCAGCTTTGTATAAAAGAGGCGCAAACCTTTTGGCGCGACAATGATGAGAATCATCGTCAGGATAAAGCCAACGATAAGCGCCATCTGTATCGAGAAAAGGGAATTAAGCAAAAAGCCGATAAAGAAAACTGCCAAAGCAACTCTGGAAATCTCAAGCAAAACGAGCTGGCTACGGTTGGAACGTTTATTCATCATCAGGTTAGCGTAGGCGTGTTTTTGCGTGCGTTTTGCAGCGAGCGCCCACAGGAATGGCGCCATAGCTGTAAATGCCATGGCCGCAGTGATCGTAGCTCCGGTTGTGCCTTCAGCAATATTTTCCCTGATGAGCGGCAGTACGAAGCGTGATGATGCGATGATAATCCCAATGATAATCACGGAATTCGTCACCACGATAATTGCATACGCCCGCAGTACGATTCGCCAGTCACTCTGACTACTGATTGTTTGTGCGCCTGCTGTATAATTATTTAAAAAGGTTTTCCAGCGTTCCGGCAGCCGGCTTTCAATCCTGTTGTATATTGGTTCGGCCATGCCGATGAGATATGGAGTTGTAAAGGTTGTAATCGCAGAGACGGCAACTGCTATCGGATACAGAAAGTCACTTGTAACTTTTAAAGTAAGCCCAAGAGTTGCAATAATAAAGGAGAATTCACCGATCTGCGCAAGCGCAAAACCCGACTGAAGCGAACTTTTTAAAGGCTGGCCGGAAATTAATGCGCCGATCGTCGTGCTGAAGACCTTTCCAAAAATTGTGGCAAATGTAATAATCACCACTGGTCCGGCATATTTTATAAGCATCGTCGGGTCAATAAGCATTCCCACCGATACAAAAAATATTGCGCCGAAAAGATCTTTAATTGGTTTTGTCAAGTGTTCGATTTTCTCAGCGTAAATTGTTTCAGCAAGGATCGAACCCATGATAAATGCGCCCAGAGCAGGGGAAAATCCAACGCTCGTAGCTAGGACAACCATCAGCAGGCACAGCCCAAGTGAAACAACAAGCAGCGTTTCGTCATTCATCAGGTTTCTGGCTCTTTTTAAAAAGGTCGGGAGAATGAAAATTCCCGCAATGAACCACAAAACAAGGAAAAAAATGAGTTTTAAAACGGAATTGAACATCTCTGCCCCAGCAAACTGCTGGCTAGCGGCAAGTGTAGAGAGAAGTACAAGCAGTAAAATTGCCACAAGATCTTCCACTACGAGAATTCCAAACACAAGTCCTGCAAATTTCTGGCTTTTAATGCCGAGCTCGTCAAATGCGCGAATGATAATGGTAGTAGAGGAAATGGAAAGAATACCACCGAGGAAAATACTGTCCATTGAAGACCAGCCCATAAGCTGCCCGGCGATATAGCCGATGAGCAGCATAAAGGCAACTTCTACTACAGCTGTAATGGACGCCGAGCCACCGACCTTCACCAGTTTTTTAAAACTGAACTCAAGGCCAAGGCTGAAAAGCAGGAAGATTACCCCAATCTCCGCCCAGATGGTAATTGTACCGATGTCTGAAATTGAAGGGAAAAGAGGGAAAT
>DASPKH010000352.1:0-5967 GCA_035628175.1 Patescibacteria group bacterium | reverse complement strand
CTGGCCTATTCCTTCGGGGATTCCCTGTGGGAAACGCGCGTATTGAGCCATCTCCTCCCAGCGCTCTCCCGGATATTCAAAGACAGGTTCGTAGGAGCGTAAAATAGTAGCGACTGACCCGCCAAAAGCCCACAGGTTTGCCGTGACAATTGAGTAAAATCCGTGTGTCAGCGTTGACAAAATTCCTGCGGTAGTTGCGCCCATGTAATAACCTTCTTCCGCATCATACATTGTCACCATTACCTCACGCACTTCACTTTTTACAAAAATGCGCAGGCGTGAGGGCGTCACTGTCCCGTCTTTTTTTGAACGGCGCTCATTTTGTAAAATGTAAATGGAATCATACGTAACGGCAATGAGTTCGCCCCGGTAGGTCGTGTCATTCCTGGAGAGCACATCCGCCCAACCGCCGAAACCAGTCTTTACTGCGCGCTGAGGGCTTTCCAGCCAGCCGCTGGGTGCTGAAACAGACGCGCAGCCGATCATAAGAAACGCAGCGAAAAGCGACGGTATAAGATTTTTTACAAGAGCAATTTTTAAAACTATTTTACCTGCCTGCATAGCGGCTCCTCCAGAAAGATTCTTCCATAGTATGCTCAAGCGCTTTAAATTTCGGTGCGAGGCGTTTTAAAGCTTTTTTCGGTGCTGTGAATATCTCAAGTGCAAGTGCCGGATTTTCTTCAGTCAGCCACTCCTGCCGCATCCACTCAATGTAATATCCTTTGCTTTCGAGAAATATTTCGCAATCAGCGAAATTTTCTGGGAGCTTGTAATGAATATCAAAATTGTCGCCTGGCAACGTTACCAGCGTTTGAAGAGGATCCGTCAGCTGCGCAAGGGCAGCCGGTACAGGCTGGTTGTTTTTAAAAACTGATAATGGCTGAACGCGATCCACTTCCGCCTCACCATGAATTTCCGCACGTGCTACATAGTCTATGCGCCAGTTGCCTTTTGCCACGCGGATACGGAATTTCTGCGAGTTCTGCGCCCATTTGGGAAGTGGGAGAATATGCGTATCAGAAGCCAGCGGCCCATGTTCGTATATCTCACCAATGCTTTCCCACTCCCCTGCGCTGTTTTGCGCCAGCACGTCAATGCCACCAAGGTGTAGCTCCGCTCGACGTATCTGGCTTTTTAAAAATCCCGTTTTATCATTTTCAAGCCGGGCAAACCACTCGCCCGCGCCTGTGCCAAGATAGGCGAGCGTCTGGTAAAAGAGGTAGGTGCTCAGAAGCGTTTGCCGTGCGCCGATCACGATCCCGGCTTGTGTAGCCGGTGCTTTTAAAAACTCGACTTCAATTTCCTCACGTTCGGCAAGATCAGCTGAATCTGTTGTTGAAAAGCGTTCGTGGCCATCCATTGCTTTTAAAAGCGCAGTACAGTCGCTGCCACCTGCATTGCTTGCTTGTAATGGTGATTGTGGGATGCCGCAGCGCAAAAATTCTCCGCGTGTGTTTTTAAAAATCCGCGCACTTCCATTTTTCGATACGGCAAGAATATCCGCATGGCGGACAACATGTGTTTCCAGTGCCTCATTTTTCATCGTCAGTACGTAATCGCGGCTTTGGGGCGAGCCCTCTAGCAACGCGTCCGCATCAGCTACCTCCAGGGACGGTGCCACACTCGACGAAAAACCTTCTGCCCGCAGTTGCAGAGAATCACCAGATTGAACATAAAACGTTGGGCATGATCCAAAACATGCCTTTGGATTTGCCTGGCAATAGATCGTAACGCCGAGTGAGGCCACCGTCATAATACTTATCATTGTTGTGGAAGGAGATACATCAAGATGATTTGTTTCTGCGATGGCGATGGAGTCCGTACCGATCGTAATCATGCCGCTATGGATTGAATTCCGATTGATATCGTACAGAGTGGCCTCACCTGAAATTGTTTTTGCTGCTGTATCGGATGCCCACGAAGAAAAAACATACAGTGAACCGCTTTTCATGTGTGTTTTTAAAAATGCTTCTTCCTTTTTCACAGATCGTATAGCATCATGTGGCGAGAATCTCTCGCGTTGCAGGCTATTCGCGCAGGACATGCCTAGCACAGATGCAGCAACCAGAAGAGGGAAGATTTTTTTCATGCAGACACCTTGTAGTAAATTCTTTTTTACGCAACAATTTTTTACAACCCGTCTCAATTTACGAAATGTTCAGTAATAAACAATAGCAGGAGCAAACTTTTTAAAACAATGTTTTAAAAGCCATTTTTCCTCCGTAATTTTACACTCCGTTTTAAAACCAGATTTTTAAATCACCATGAACCGATTAGACCGTCTTACGGCAATCCTTATACAGCTCCAGTCCAAGCGCGTTGTGCGGGCTCAGGAAATCGCTGACAGGTTTGACATTAGCCTGCGCACCGTCTATCGCGATGTGCGTACGCTGGAGGAAGCAGGCATTCCAATTATTGGCGAAGCCGGCGTAGGCTATTCGATCATGGATGGCTACAGACTGCCGCCAGTGATGTTTACCCGCGAAGAGGCAACAGCGTTTCTCATGGCGGAGAAAATAATTGAAAGATATACGGACTCCGGCACAAGCGAGCATTTTAAAAGTGCAATGTTTAAGATCCGTTCAGTTCTTCGCTCAACGGAAAAAGATTTTCTTGAAAATGTGGATGAAAATTTTGTCGTTTTTAAAAATCGTGGCCGCACGCTTTTTAAAAATGAAGATTCGCTCCAGCCAATCTTGCAGAGTATTTGTGAAAAGCGTGTTGTAGCAATAGAATATCAGGCGCTGAATTCCGAGACATCTACGCAGCGCGAGATTGAGCCGATCGGTATGTTCCTCCAGATGAGTTGCTGGTATGTCATTGCGTTCTGCCGTTTGCGCAGTGACTATCGCACATTCAGGATTGACCGCATTTCGCGCTTTGAAATTACGAATGAAATTTTTAAAAACGCTCACCCGACACTACATGAGCATTTAGCGAAAATCTCACACCAGAAAGATCTCAAAAAGGTTATAATCCGCGTTGAAAAAATGACGGCAAAGTACATCGAAACACAGAAGTATTATTACGGTTTTCTCTCTGAGCGGGAAGTTGGCACATGTATGGAAATGACATTTGTGTCAGCCTCGCTAACAGGTTTTGCGCACTGGTATCTCACGATCGCCACACATGCGGAAATTGTCCAGCCGGAGCTTTTAAAAGAAACCGTAAGAGAAATTGTGAATGGAATTGCCGCGCGGTTTTAAAGGTTATAAAAAAATTATTTTAAAAAATTCCTACTGACATACTGTTGTCACTTTCGCCTTGTAATTTTGAATCACAACAAAAATTCATTTATATATCACAGGGAGGAACAAGCAATGACTACGACAACCGAAATGACTATTATCGAGGCACTTCAAAAAGAACTTGAAGCTGAAGCCATAACGACTCGAAAAATGCTGGCGTGCGTACCGGATGACAAATTTGACTGGAAGCCCCATACAAAAAGCATGACGCTCCGCACTCTAGCTACACACGTTGCCGAGCTGCCAACGTGGATTGGCATGGCGCTCAATACCGACGAGCTCGACTTCGCAGCAAATCCATATCAGCCAGTAAAGATTAACAACACTGAAGAGCTTCTCGCCTATTTTGAAAAAAGCCTGGAAGACGGCCGCGAGCAACTGAAGAACGCCAACGAAGAGCGTTTCGGCGAGGAGTGGATATTGCGGCAAGGTGATATGATCCTGAGTAAATCGTCAAAATACGAGGTCATCCGTATGACGATGAGCCAGATCATTCATCACCGTGCACAGCTTGGGGTCTACCTGCGCCTGCTTGATGTGCCAATCCCCGGTAGCTATGGCCCAAGTGCGGATGAGATGGGAATGTAATTTTTAAAAGAATTGTTTTTTAAACCTCACGACTTTTTAACAAGCGTGAGGTTTTTTATTTACCCGCTTCTTGAGAAGCCTGAAATCAACCTTTCAAATAGGATTTATTTTTTAAACAACATATATTTTCCATGTATTGAACTTAATATCGATCAGAATCGTCTGGATTATAGTAATCTTAGCTGTATTCACTGAAGAAATGGGGAATAAATGACAAAACCTGCAAATGAAGTAGAACGAATTAAAGCCTTGAAACGGTACGAAATTCTAGACACACCTCCTGATGGCACTTTTGATAAAATCACTTCTCTCGCCTCAAGAATTTTCAATATGCCGATTGCAATTGTAAGCCTTGTAGATGAAGATCGTATCTGGTTCAAAGCCCAATACGGGCTCGATGGTGTAGAGCAGATAGACCGTGCGCCGGGATTGTGTGCCTCAGCAATTTTAAGTGATGATATTTACCTTGTAGAAGATGCCATTAACGACCCGCGCACACTTGCAAATCCTCTCGTCTGCGGTGAATTCGGCCTCCGCTTTTATGCAGCGGCACCATTAAAAACGCATGATGGCTACAATCTGGGAACACTGTGCGTCATTGACAAGCGCCAGCGCTATCTCTCGCGCGAGCAAGAGGGGATTTTAAAAGATCTTGCCGATATTGTAATGGATGA
The DNA here is from genome assembly GCA_035628175.1 of Patescibacteria group bacterium. Taxonomy (GTDB): domain Bacteria; phylum Bacteroidota; class Ignavibacteria; order Kapaibacteriales; family DASPKH01; genus DASPKH01. The sequence goes on along the minus strand of DASPKH010000352.1, from coordinate 1,457 downwards.
AATTGAGATCCGGCTCGCTGCCAGAAATGCTATTTTTCAAAGCAATCAACGGATTGCAGAACTTGAGGGAGCTATCAGCAGATTGCAAGTGGAAAACTAATCTAAAAAAATTTCTAAAACCTCACTGATTTTAAAAGCGTGGGGTTTCGTGCAATTATATTCTCGCCCGCTCCCAACCTAGCATTGCTGACTTCCGTTCCGAACCCCAATGGTAATTCCCAATCACACCTTCCGTACGAATCACGCGATGGCACGGAATTAAAAACGCAACAGGATTGGCGCCAACTGCTGAACCAACCGCGCGCATCGCCGAATTATTTCCAATCGCTGATGCAATACTGCTATAGCTTGTCACCGAACCAAACGGAATTTTTAAAAGAGCCTCCCAGACTTTTATCTGAAACGGGGTTCCTTTTAAAAACAGGTTGAATTGGTGGTTTTGTAAAGGTTCGTAAAAGAGTTTTTGCGCAATAGATTTTGTGGAAGCATTATCTTCTTTTAAAAGCGCATTGCCCCAATTCTGCGAAAATTCTTGTAAAACTTCCTCTCTATTTCCCTCGGTGAAATTCAGCGCGCATATACCTTTCAGCGTGTGAGCGATAAAGCATTCGCCAAAAGGTGTTTCGTGGAAGCCGTAGCTGATCTCTATGCCTGCGCCTGCTGTTTTAAATTCCTGCGGCGTTACAGCCTCAATTTTTACAAACAAATCGTATACGCGCGACTGTGCCGAAAGGCCAACGAGCTCTGCTGCTTCAATAAGGTTCGTTGTGTTTTGCAGCTCTTTTTTCAATTCCGCAATCGTGAGGAATTGCAGGAATTTCTTTGGGCTGATTCCCGCCCACTCAGTGAAAATACGCTGGAAATGGAAATAGCTCAGGCCCACATGCGCGGCAACTTCTTCCAGTGACGGCTGCGTTTTAAAATTAGCAGAAATATAGCGGATTGCTTCGGCTATGCGGCAGTAGTTTTCGGAGTTCATTGCTTTGAAAACGATGTTGTTAAAAAAAAACAAAGCTACTGATCAGGGTTTGTATACCCAACCCATTTTTTGCTAAATAAAAAGGACAGCCGTAATAAGCTGTCCTCTGTGAAATGAGTGCTATGGCAATGGCCTACCGCGCTATAGTATAATGCGCGATTGATACTCCTTTCTGTGTTGTGATTCGTACTGTGTAATTTCCCTGTGGCAAGCCACTTACCGGTATACTCAACTCCTGCTCCCCACTTGCTTTTTCAAGGGTTTCAGTAATGAGCTTTTCTCCTTTTATTGAATATATCTCTACTGTAATACTGCCTGCCTCTGTGAGCATAAACTGTACTTTTAAAAACTCACTTGCCGGGTTTGGTGATAATGTTATTCCTGCATCTTTAGAAGAAGCCTCCTGCACCAGAATACTTTTCGCTTCATGCTCCTTGCGTGTACCATCATACGCTACATCTACCAGCTTGTACCAGTA
>DASPKH010000351.1:0-3848 GCA_035628175.1 Patescibacteria group bacterium | reverse complement strand
GTGGAAGTGGCATCGCAAAGCAAGTAGTCATCATGAGATAATTTAAAAGCACCTTTGTTGTTTCGTTCTACAGAGACGGAGAATTATCCGGCACTGTAATCGCTTCTACAGAAATTCAGCATGAGCACCATTTCTTTGCGCAATTTCACGGATTCGGTTCTCCACCGAGCTTTTCGCTTCCTGCTTTATGCCGGAGGTTTCCGCTTTATCGCGTGCGATGCGCTGCAGTGCACGAACGGCATTTTCGCGGTCTTTGGCTGAAAGCTTATTCCACGTTCCGTTTTTGTCAGTAATTAAGTCATAGCGTTTCAGCTCGAGCGAAAGAATTTTCGGCTCGGGCATCTGCGTCACGACATTCATGTTTTCGCGGTTTATTTTTACGGTAAATTTTTCATTCAGATCAAAACCCGCTTTCGATGCATATACGCCGCGAACCGTAATTTTTTTCGTGCTGCCTAAGAAAGTATGCTGCCAGGAATGTTCCACCCACAAGTCGCGTTTTACCGTAGCAAGCTCGGCGATGGGCAGGTTTTCCTCGATGACGACGGTTTCGTTCAGCGTGATTTTTGGGGTAAAATTGAACATTTCTTTAAAACCGGCCGCCGTTTTTTCCGCGAGCAGCAGTGCTCCATCTACGGGGGCTTTCACCATGTAGTGCATGGAAATCGGCGCCGCAGTCAGCAGTGCAAGCAGCACCGCGCCAACAGCAATTATCGACTTCGGAGTCCATTCCATTCCCTTTTTCGTAGGTTGCATATTCAGTCGTTGTTTCATGGAAAAATTGTGTGGCAGTGAATTTATCCAATGTACGTTTTAAAAGACCAAATCTTTTAAAAACAATTCTTTACGCGCTCCTTGCCGTTGCGCTTTTTGCTGTGAGCGATGACATTTTCAGTGAATTTGCCTATGATTTTAAAACCAATTCTCCAGCGCGCATTATTGGCGGAGTACTCACGTTCCTGCTTGCAATCATCGCATTCCTGCCCTTATTTCTTTTAAAAACTTCACTTTTTAAACGAATCTTCTACATTTTTTCGGCCGCATGCCTTTCAGTAACATGGGCGTTTCGCTTCACACGGGGCAGCAGTTTCAATGCAGAAGATGCCGCACTGCTTTTAAAAGAATATGGTTTTGCTGGAGAGGCCGCGCAGACATTTCTCAGTGATTTTCTGCTTGCAATGCTCATTGCATCAGTAATTGTTACAATTCTCTGGTTTTTCTCAAAGCGGATGTTCATTGAAAATTCGTTTTTCAACGCCCTTCCTGTTATTGCACTTTTTGCGGCAATTTTCTATATTCTCATCTCCCCGACTACAGCATTTATCCGCTATTTCCCGTCATTTTTAAAAGTGCCGTCAGCCTTTGTTTCCGCAATTTTTAAAACGCCCGAAAGCAAATTTCGCTTGGCGCCAACGCTCAGTTTAAAAAACGAATCCGCCGCTCAGCACATTATTTTTATCATCGACGAAAGTATTCGTGGTGATAAGATGTCGCTGAACTCTCCGCATATCCTGACGACGCCGTTTTTAAAAAGCATTGAAGATTCGATTCTCAATTTTGGCATAATATCAAGCGCGACAAATTGCAGCGCAACTGCAAATCTCCTATTGCGAACGGGTTTGCAGCCGACGCAGATACCAGATGAAAAAGCAGTTTCGCTCAGAAAAGCAGATATTTTCGCCTACGCAAAAGCTGCCGGTTTCACGACGTTTTACCTTGACGGACAGTCGCAAAAAGGTGCACTTCCAAATTATCTCACGCAGAGCGATTTGAAAAATATTGATAATTTTCAGCAGGTACTTATTCAGAATAGCGTTTTAAAAAGTTATGCAATTGATACAGCAATTACAACAAAACTCTCTGACATTACGCGCTCCCCTTTTAAAACTTTCACGCTGGTGAATAAGTGGGGCGCGCATTTTCACTATGAAAATTCCTACCCGCGTGAACAGCAATTTTTAAAACCCGCGCTTGCTCACGGTGAGAGTTACTCCAACAAAACTAAACTCCGTAACAGCTATTACAATGCTATTCGCTGGAGCGTGGACGAGTTTTTTAAAAAGCTTTTAGATGGAATTGACCGAGAAAATACAATTATCATTTACACGAGCGACCACGGCGAAAGCCTCATGGAAGATGGCACTGCGATTGCTCACTGCCAGCTACACTCCACACCTCGCGAACAGGCCGCCGTTCCCTTTTTAATTTTTGCACCAAACGCAGATTTTTTTAAAAGCGCTCTGTTGAATCAAAACCGGGCCTCGCATTTCGAGATTTTCCCGACGATGCTTCTCCTTTTCGGTTTTGAAAAATCTGAAATCAATGATGCATACGGCGCAACGATTTTCGATACATTGCAGATTCGGCAACGCTTTTTTTATAGTGGGGATATTTTCGGGCGAAGTCCGCTGCGGAAAAATCCCTTTTAAAAGTTGTAAAAATCTGCTTTTAAAAACGTACTTTTGTTTTTTTACAAGCGCTGAAAACTATGTGCACAACTGCATCTAAAAGCGGATTCTCATCATGGCTTAGCCGCACATTTTATCCATGGGCTTTGCAGCACAATACGGCGTACGAACGTTTTATGGCCGAACGCAAGCAGCAGCTTTTCAAAGATATTTCGGGCACGGTTGTTGAAATCGGCGCCGGAACTGGTGCAAATTTTCCGTATTTTCCTGTGGGAATTGACTACATCGCCATAGAGCCGCATGAGCAGTTGCGCGGGATTTTAAAAGCTGGAGTCAAAAAGCATAACTTTAAGAGTGCTGAAATTCTTGAGGCTTCTGCTGAAAACATCCCGCTTGATAGCAGTTCAGCCGATATAGTCATTTCGACGCTTGTACTTTGCTCGGTTTCAGATGTCAGCACCGTTTTACAGGAAATCAAGCGTGTTTTAAAACCAGGTGGTAGGCTGCTTTTCATCGAGCACGTCGCGGCGCATCATGGCACTCTCCTTTTAAAAGTCCAGCGTTTTGTAAAGCCCGCGTGGCGGAAAATCGTGGATAATTGTCATCCGGACAGGAGAACCGGAGAATCACTGAAAAGCGCCGGTTTTAAAAATGTGGAGTTCGAGGAATTTCGTGTTCCGGTGCCGGTTGTTGCTCCGCATATTGCGGGATTTGCAGTGAAGTAATTTTATACAGACTGTCATTCTGAGCGTAGCGAAGAATCCGCTTTAGAGTGACCAAACGCGAACTTCTGACGTAGATTCTTCGCTCCGCTCAGAATGACAATTTCAAAAATTTAAGACACAAAACATGAACGTAGAAGAATTAGCACAAGCGCAGCTCGACGCCTACAATGCAGGCGATATCGAAGCATTTTTAAAACCATATTCGCCCCAGATTGAACTATTTTTACAAAGTACCGGTGAACGATTTTGTCGCGGGTTAGACGAAATGCGTGAGCGCTACGAACCGTTTTTTAAAAACAATCCGCAGCTGCACTGTAAACTTTTGAGCAGGATTATCCAGGGTGATTTTGCGATTGACCAGGAGCATGTGACGGGACTGGCTGATGGGCGCGAGATGTATGCAATTGCTATTTATGAGTGCGAAGATGGGTTGATTCGGAAAGCGTGGTTTATTAAATAGTATGAAATATTGTATCCTGATTCTTACTTGTTTTCTGGCTTCCTGTACTAAGGATTTCGGTCAGTATGAACTGATTGATAAGGTGATTTCTGAGCCTGACTCAGCGAAAACTATTTTGCAGACAGGTAAAACTTCCATTTACCCGATGATGGATTCACTCTATTTTTACCGTGATAATTCGGCTGAAAATGAATTGTATTAAGAAAATCTCTTTAAAGGTTTTAAAGGTAAATACATTGATAAAACTCCCTTTTT